>DASQZP010000636.1:0-2092 GCA_035638655.1 Bacteroidales bacterium | reverse complement strand
AACTGCCTATCCCTTTCGGTCAAGTTTGTTTTATTAACTCTTTAAAAGGTTGAGGAGGAGTGTCAACCGCCTGCTGCATTAGTCGATAAAATAGCTTTCCTCTATATGTTGATAATTTTCGATTGAACCTGAAAGCGAATTCGTCTAAGTAATACGATAGATATTTTGGAGTAATGCTACCTTGATGCGTTCCATTTATCCATCGTTTTACAAGAGAATCAACAAGATGCACATGCGGTAAAAGTTCATGAGCCTCTTTTCCAGTTCCTGAAATAACTTTTATTCCATGTTTATATTTCTCAGAATTAGACAAAGAGCTATATCCTGTCCAACCATCTGTTATTATTGTACTCCCTGGTTCAATATTTTCTTCAATAAATTGCAAAAGATGTTTTCCAGTGGCTTCAGGTATACACTTAAACCGAACTCGACCTATCTGTTTCCCAATACATTCAGTGGCTACAACCACCAAAGTCTTTGTTTCAGCACCTCTTCCTTGTTTTCCTTTGTTGATTTCTTTGCCTCCTATATAAGTTTCATCAACCTCGACTTCTCCCGAAAGCTTATCTCTTCCGGGTCTTACCATAGCTCTTCGAAGTTTTTGTAACCAGGACCAAGCGGTTTCATATGATCCAAAGCCCATGAAATCCATTAAGTTATTGGCACTTGCACCAGTCTTTTGTGCAACAACCCACCACATTATATGAAACCAAAGTAATAAAGGTTTTCTTGTCCCATGAAAAATTGTTCCTCCTGTAACAGACGCTTGATAACCACAAGAAGAACAATGAATCAATTTTTGCTCTGTCAGCCAGTATTTATCACTGTTTTGACATTTCGGACATATATAGCCATTTGGCCATCTAATTTGAAAAATATAATTCCAGCAATCTTCGTCGTTCTTGAATTGTGCTAAGAATTCTTGAAAATCTTTCGGATAATGCTCATTATTACTCATGCTGCAAAGTTACAACTTTTTACTTGACCGAAAGGGATAGGCAGTTTTATTAATTATGAAAAAATTAATTCTACTTGTTAATATTTTGTTTTTTGTCGTTATAAATAATCATGCTCAGTTTAAAATAATTTCAAACGGAGAAGTTCGATTATGGACAAATAACATGGGGCCATATGACAATTCTATGATAACATATACAAATAATGATTACTCTAAAGCATATATTGTATCGAGAAATGGAACGCAAACATTTATGGTTCATGGTAGAGGAAGATGTTACTCTACGGGGTTTATAACAATGTCTGATTCCACTTCAAAGATTAATATTAAACCAATAGACAATGCCTTAAATAGATTGATGCATCTCAATGGTGTAACCTACTCTTTTAAAAATGAAATAGATGAGGGCATTTCTTGTGATACTTGTATTAAAAGGCTAAGTTCCGATAAGATGTTAATGGGTTTGATAGCTCAAAATGTTATGAACTATGCTCCTGAAGCAGTTGATAGTTATGAAGATGGAAAACTCGGGGTTCAATATGGAGCATTAGTTGGTTTATTAATTGAGTCAATAAAGGAACAACAAAATGAAATAGAACAGCTTCAGAAAGTTGTTCTATTACAAGAGGACAAACTAGTAAAAAATAAACTCGAAGATAGATTCAATAATATACAATAATAGCAAAAAACTCGCTTCAGTTAATACTATTGATGAATATAAGGATTCGCACAATAATGAAATATTATCAGAACCAATTTTATATGAGTGCGCACCGAATCCTTTTAATAACAATACAGTGGTAAAATTATATATACCATCAGGGGTTAATAAAGCTAAACTAATTATTTATGATTTTTATGGCTCAGCTGTCAATTCATACTTTATATATGATGTAGGTTATTCAAACATATTTATTAATGGAGCTGAATTGAAGTCAGGGATGTACTTATATTCACTTTCCATTGATGGTAAAATAATTGATACAAAAAGTATGATTTTTACAAAAAATTGAAATACTTTATTACTTTGAATACTTCAAAATCCACTGAAACAGAAAAAAAGAAACAGACTAATTCATGCAGATAATAAAATTGCCCATTAATCCATTAATCAAATGAAATTTCTTCAACCTC
>DASQZP010000635.1:0-4259 GCA_035638655.1 Bacteroidales bacterium | reverse complement strand
CATTTTATATTTTTAAATAATAGAAGGCAAAATAAGACTAACGTTATAAAGATTATACCGCTTTTAATTTTCTATTTAGATTCATCAAATAATTATTACCAATTGTTCCTGATATAAAATTAAAATAACTAGTTGAAGGCTTTGCAAAACCGTCTATTTATTAATTATTCAGGATTCATATTCAGGGGAGGAATTTATGAATAGCTTGACTGTGATAATGTATCATTATGTAAGAGATCTAAAGCATTCAAAATATCCAAATATCAAAGGCTTGGATATTTCCCATTTCTACAGTCAAATAAGCTATTTAAAACATCATTATCAGTTTGTCACGATTAACGATTGTATCGAAGCCGCTTACTCTGAATCATTTAAATTACCGGAAAATTCCGTCTTATTAACTTTTGATGACGGATATATTGATCATTATGAGAATGTTTATCCACATTTAAGAAAACAAGGAATTCAGGGAGTATTCTTTCCACCTGTAAAAGCCATAAAATATCATCAGGTCCTGGATGTCAATAAAATTCATTTTATACTGGCTAACATAACGGAACCGACTCAGGTAATCTCCGATTTAAAAAATTTGATAAATGAGTATAGTCAAGAGTATCATTTAGAATCATTCGATTATTACTATACAAAACTCGCCCATCCCAACAGGTTTGATACAAAAGATGTTGTTTTTATTAAACACCTGCTTCAAAAAGAATTAGAAACGAATATCAGACACTATCTGGTCGATATATTGTTCAAAAAATACGTAACAATTAATGAGTCTGATTTTGCCGGTGAATTGTATATGACTCAAACTCAATTACAAGAAATGCGGGACAATAATATGTCTATTGGTGGACATGGATATGACCATAATTGGTTAAATGTTTTATCACCATATGAGCAAAATATTGAGATCGGGCATACCATACATTTTCTAACAGAACTCGGATGCGATTATACGAATTGGGTAATGTGTTATCCATACGGCGCTTATAATGATTCACTTTTGAATATATTAAGACAAAAAGATTGTAAACTTGCTTTCACCGTTCAACCAGGTGTAACATCTCTGAATAAAGAAGGCGCTCTAACTCTTAACCGTTGGGACACAAATGATTTCATTCAATAATTAAATAATATTTATTAAGTCTTTTTTGTCTTACGGTCTCCATAATTCTTTCAAAGTTTGATTCATATTCACTTATCAAAAAACAGAATTATATTTTCTTATTAGTCATAGTTAATAATGATTCCAAGAAAAATACATTACTGTTATTTCAATCCACAAAAAATGAGTGATTCGGTAATACGATCTATAAGCAGTTGGAAAGCTTATATGCCTGATTATCAATTGGTAATGTGGAATGAATACAACACCCCTCTTTTTTTACCTTGGATTAGACAGTTTATTCAAAATCACCAATGGTTGGAATTATACACTTTAATTAAATATCACGTCCTATTTACAGAAGGTGGAATATTTTTAAGTACGTCAATCGAAGTGATAAAAAATTTCGATCCTTTACTCACGAATGATGCCTTTTTGGGGTTTCAATCAATAAATGAGACTTCTGAATGGCTCGGGACTAAGATTATTGGAGTTACACCACATAACGGTTTTATAAAGCAAATTCTGGATCTCACAGAACAAGAAATTGTTGATAATGATGCCAGTAAACACACATCGATCAATATTACATCATCACTTAAGGACAAAGGCTTAAACAAATATGGGCTACAAAAAATTGAAGATCTTACACTCTATCCTATTGAATACTTCTATCCATATGAATGGAACCGTTCAACACCTTCTGGGAAAATTACTAATGAGACTTATTGCATAAATCACCAGGACACCGACTTTTCGGGTCAGGAATTCTGGTATAAATCATTTTTACAAAATCTAAAAGATAAACTTACCTCATTGGCCAACGATCCTACATGATGCTTTTAAATATATCTTTATACTGATGCTGTCCCACCAACCTGCCATTTTTTATTTCATATATTCTGTCACAATCTTTCAGAGTGGTAATTCTATGAGCAACGATGAATAATGTTATATCCGTATCCGAAAGTTTTTTTATGGCCTCGGTAACCTCACGCTCTGTTTCGTTATCTAACGCGCTCGTCGCTTCGTCAAATACAAGGATCTCTGCTTTTTTATATAAAGCCCGTGCGATACCCATGCGTTGTTTTTGTCCGCCAGACAATTTGGAACCCTGTTCACCAACAAGTGTTAACAGTCCCTGTGGTAATTTATCAATATAATCTTTAAGTGAAGCCTGCTCAATAGACCGGTACAGTCTGACATAATCAACATTCTTTTCACCCAGTGTAATATTTTCGAGTACATTACCCTCCATAATGAATACATCCTGACGAACATATCCCAATAGTTTGCGCCAGGCCTTCAGATTATCATCTACAAGGGGGATTCCATCTACCATTATACTACCTGAGTTTTCTTTATAAAACCTGAGTAATATATTCATTAAAGTGGTTTTACCAGCACCCGAACTACCAATGAAGCCAATTTTTTCCCCTCTGCTGACTTCCAGGCTAATATCTTTCAAAATCAAATCTTTCCCATCCGGAAAAGAATATGAAATATTATCAAAAACAATTGAATTATTAAAATTGATGTTTTTTTGCTGGATAGATTCATCAAGATGTTGATGTGTATCTCTGTAAATTTTAAGATTTTCCAGTGTAAACTGATGCCCCTTTAGAGACATTAATGAATTTAATATTCTATTGATGGATGGCATTAATCGATAAGCTGCTGCCACAAATAGTCCTAACAAGGTGAGTATATTTTCCGTGTGATTACTGATGAACAAGGAATACATAAAAATAAGGACTATACCCAGAATAGCTATAGTTTCTATGATCTTTGTTGGTATTGCTTTAAGAAGTTGGACAATTGCCTTCAAATCGGCATACTCTTTAACTACAGAAAGATATCTTTTTTGAAATATCTTTTGTTTTTCCGATAATTTGAGATCAACAAAACCCATATATGAATCATGAAGGAGACTAAAAGTCTTTGGCCTTAAATCATCCATTCGTTCTCCCAATTCACGCGATTTACTTTCCAGAGATGAGTAAATCAAATAAGTTGTAGGCCCCAATATAACAGCCAGGATCAAAAACAGTATCGGCTGATAGATGGCCACCCCGATTACGATAAAAGAAATGATCATAAACTCTGAAAAGAGAACGAATAAAGGCTGTAATAGAAATGAACAATAGAGATCAGGCGTAGTATTTACATGATTTAAAATTTTTGAGGATCCCAAATTATTAAAGTGCCAAAAAGGTAATTGATAATATTTGGCATACTGCATGTCTATTATTTTTACAGTCACATTGGCAATAAACTTCTGCTGAATATAATTGACAAGAAGTATAAACAGATTTTTCAGGATGAAGAATATAAAAACTGATATGATCAGAAATAATAAGAAATTACGAATAGAAGAAAATCCCAGGCCGGAATAAACAACACTTAAATATTTATTTGTTGTGACAATTTCCGGTTTTGAGGCAATTTTAATGATCGGTATTATTGAAGCTAAACCGAATACATCTAATAATGAACTGAAAAACAGCATCAAAGAGATCAGTAAGGCCCACCGTTTTTGCCGTATGTTAAGGTAGTATAATACACTACCGATAGACACACTGAGAACTCCCTTTTTCATATACAACAAATTTTGAAAATTAATCTGGTTTATTCGGCTTTATTTTTATATCAATTTGATAGTTTTCACACCTCACATATCTTTTATTTTAAAGTAAATTAACTCTTTTAAAATTATAGTTTTACTTAATTATTTGATCGTAAATAATGATACTGGTCAGTATAGTTGATACTACAGGCGCTACAACGCCTACATAATCTACAAAAGCCGGTTTACGTCTTAATTCCAATGATATTACCTCATTATTTCTCAAGTGATACGTTCTGATTCCCTTTGGTAAAGGATCGGTTGTTTTGAATTTAAAAATGTTTACTTTGTCCTGATCCATTGTGGGATTATATTGTGAGATGCTTACCAATACTCTGAGTTTGGACCAATCAAGCCTTGTATTCCCGGATCTGCTTGTTGTGAATCCGCGCCCATAAGAAATCAGCTGTGGTATAGTAGTTCCTCTTGGTATTAGGTATCGCCCAGGATTATTAATATCACCCCAAAGACTAACAGTATCGGACAATTGACCTGGTTCTGCTATACGGATTAGTCCTTCAT
>DASQZP010000634.1:0-4964 GCA_035638655.1 Bacteroidales bacterium | reverse complement strand
TTACCAAAAGTACAATCATGATTTCTTTCTTGTGGATACAGCCGGACTCCGTAAAAAAGGTAAGGTATATGAAAACCTGGAGTTTTATTCTGTACTCCGTTCTATCCGTGCCATTGAAGAAGCTGATGTTTGTCTGCTGATGCTGGATGCTACCCGTGGCGTAGAAAGTCAGGATCTTTCAATATTTAACCTGATACAGAAAAACAAAAAAGGAATTGTAATCCTGGTGAATAAATGGGATCTGGTAGAGAAAGATACCCATTCGGTAAAGGAGTTTACTGAAGTGATCCAGGAACGTATTGCTCCTTTTAAAGATGTCCCAATCGTTTTCACTTCGGCAGTAACCAAACAACGTATACAAAGGGTTCTGGATGAAGCAATGCAGGTTTTTAATAACAGAAATCAGCACATTTCTACCTCACAGCTTAATCAGGTAATGTTAGAAGCTATTGAGGCATTTTCTCCCCCATCGGTAAAAGGTAAATATATCAAAATCAAATACGTAACCCAACTTCCCACAAAAACTCCCTCCTTTGGTTTCTATTGTAACCTTCCTCAATATGTTAAGGACCCTTACAAAAGATACCTGGAAAATAAACTCAGGGAAAAATTTAATTTTAAAGGGGTTCCTATTCAGATTTTCATGAGAAAAAAATAAATGATTTTCTGATTATCAAATTTTAAATTATGAATTAAATTTGTGTAAATGAAGTGTCTGAAAATTATATTGATAATTTGCACAACTGCACTGTTCATAAATGGATGCGAAAAAATCAGGAGCTACCCTGATACTCCTGAGATCAGTTTCAAAGAATTTCGTTACAAGGATACCGTTCTGATTTTTTCTTTTGCGGACGGGGATGGAGACATCGGACTAAATTCTGCAGATACACTCGATCCATATAATAAGGGAAGTCAATATTATTTTAATTTATTTCTGACAATATTCCGTCAGGAGAATGGTGAATTTAAACCGCTGGATCTTAAAGATTCAACATTTTACAGAATTCCTCGTGTTCCCGATCCCAAACCGGAAGACCAGGACCAGGTAAGACGAGGGGATATTCAGCTGAAAATGTCATTTCTCCCAACCTGGCCGGACACTTTCGCTCTGCGTTTTTACATGGTAGACAGAAGTTTACATCATAGCGATACATTATTTGTAAAAAATCTTACATTCACCGATTATTCGGAAAATTAAACTCCATAACTAAAAGGTGGTATTGAATAATATATATTGCTTAATCATAAGTAATGATCAAGCTTAAATAAAATTCAACAAATTCGAAGGGATTCAATTATCAGGTGTTATAGTTATATTTCGCCAGGAACAATATTTTACTTCGTTTTCTGATTGTGGGTCAGTAGCTATAATGCCCAGTTTAATCCTGTAAGTGCCAGGTAACCTGAATGAATGCTGTGTACTTTGTCCCGTTGCATGATAACCATCCCCGAAATCCCAGTAATATTGTTTTACCTGGTTACGTTTCAGATAACTCTTAGTACCGTTAAAACTAATCTCCTGTCCGACAGAAGCAGTATCGGGAGCAGTCAAATAGGCCTGTTCAACATCCTCTACCTCAAGCATATAAGAAGCCTGGTTGCGGGATACTTCATTGGTCAGTGTATCTACCACATTCAATTGCACAATATATACTCCCGGACCGGCAAAGCAATGTTCAACCGTATCACCCGGCACTACAGTTCCGTCCCCCAGGTCCCATTGATAAACAAATGTTGCAGCACTATCGAGTCTGGCAGCTGTCTGGTCAAAGAAAACATAACAATAGTTGTTTTCTTCTTGTTCTTTGCACTCGGTAAAAAGCGGAAGTGTTGAAGTAAAATGGAAGATATCATCGGAATTTTCCCTGTTGGAACTAAAAAAACCTTCCTGCATATCATCGGCTGCAATGAATGAAAAATCATCGTTTTTTGAATTAAAAGGAGTGGAAAGATGAACTGGCCGAGACCATTCGTCATCAATCAATTGAGTGTAAAATATGTCAAAACCACCCTGAGAGTTATGTCCTTTGGAGGCATAGTAGAGCCTTCCTGAAGAATGAAAATAGGGAAAAGCCTCATGTTCTTTTGTATTCACTTCCTTTCCCAAATTTTGAGGAGTAGTCCATCTGCCATTAACCATCCTGCTGATATATAAATCAAAACCACCATAGCCACCAGGTTGATCAGAGGCAAAGACTAGTTCAGTACCATTCTCATTCACAGCAGGATGCATTACATTATAGTCTTTATCATTGAATGCAAAAGGAATGGGTTGCCCAAAATTATCTCCATTAACACTTGCGATGAAGATACCCAGTTTGGTATTGTCCTGTTGCTTTTTCAAAAATCCTTTAGGTACGTCATAGCTTCTTGTAAAGAAAACTTTATTCCCATCAGCAGTAAAGACCAGCGGACCCTGCTGGGTTTTCTCATTTAGTGCAAGTGAACGCGGGCTACCCCACTTAAGACTGTCTTTCCTTTCAACAAAAAAATAACTGATCAGTGCCCTGTCGGTAGTATCTTTATAGGTAATGAACAAATCATTTTTACGATTAGAACAGAAGACCAGTCCATTCCTAAAATACGCAGGGGAAAATTCATCATAATATCGTGTATCAAGACTCATTCTTTCAGAGGAATAATATTCCTGCGCTTTTGTTGTTGTCGCAAACAAAACAAAGATGAAAAAAGTAACTATGTGAACTGATTTAGTCATTAATTATCAGAAATATCTGGGATTAAAAGATTTGACTGTATAAGAAAATTCATATCTCAGCATAATTTCATGTGAGCCATTATTATATTTATTTATTTCACCCAGCGTATAGTCATAGGAATATCCTAATCGAAGCTGATTATTAATCTGGAATTCGAGCATACCCACCACCGCCTGTTCAAGACGGTAAGACGCACCCACCCATAACCTGTCATCAAGAAAAATAAAATTTGTATTAAAATCATACTGTGCAGTCCCACTCTGGTATTTTACCAGCACTGAGGGTTTAAACTTAAAATTCTGCATTGCATCAATGAGCATACCGGCAGTAAAATCATAACTGTAGTTTGCAAAATCGTTATAGACGCCATAACTATCTCCTCTTCTTGTTATGGACAACAAGGAAGGCACAGAAACGCCCACATAATATCTGTTTGTATAATAATATGCACCTATTCCAAAATTCGGCACAATACCTGACCCCGAAAGATTTTCAAAAGCAGGATCATTCGGATCAATAGTACGTACTTTATTGTATGATTCATTAACAGACTGGATACCGGCCTTTAGTCCAAGAGAAAGCTTCCCTGCACCCAATCTGATGCGATAAGCATAGTTTGCAAAAGCACTGGTGTAAGAAGTAGCGGCAAAGTTCTCATTAAAAACCATCAATCCCAGGGCTACCCTGTCATTTTTAAGCGGGGCATGAGCACTAAAAGTTTTTGTCTCTGGTGATCCGTCAAATCCCACCCATTGCTTCCTGTATAACAATGACAGGCTAAGTGCTTCACGACTTCCGGTATATGCAGGGTTTAATGCCAGTCCGTTAAACATATACTGGCTGAAGTCGGGCGAAAACTGTGCAAATAACCCACCAGGTAAAAAATAAATAAAAGTCAATATGATCAGTAACTTCTTCAATACTTATTTATTATACCTTCTTAAAATTATGTATCCATTATAACTTCCTGTATAAGTGCCTTTTTTTACTTTCAGTACATAAAAGTATGTATCCTCCGGCAGTTCTATACCATTCATATTTTTCCCATCCCACCAATTATCCTGGTATTGATGGGCACTGTATACTTTAGCGCCCCATCGGTTAAAAATTACGATATCACTTTCATCAGCATATTCGAGCCCCCTGATTACAAAGAAATCGTTGATGGTATTACCATCAGGGGAAAATGCCGTTGGCACCGAAATATCGTTACGTACAATGGTAACCTCATCCGATTTGGATTCACAAACACCATTGGAAACGGTCCATTTAACCACGTTCTCTCCAAGTTGTAAACCTCTTATATAGGTATCATTGGCATTCTTATCATCGAAACTACCCGTTCCGCTAACCAGCGTCCATGCACCGATTCCTGCAGTTGGCTGGCTGGCTTCCAGTTGGGTCTCAGTAGCAAAATAAAGATCCTGTTTCTCACCTGCTAAAGGAGCTTCAGGTTGCTCATAAAATGTCACATTTATCATGTCCTCATCTGTACATTGCCAGTTGGCCACTTTCCATGTAAGCTCAAAAGAACCGTAGGATTGGGCTGTAACCAAAGGAGCAGGGTTGCCGTAACCAGGGGAAAAAGCCACATCATCTGGTGCAATCCAGAATCCGGTATCTGCTGTAGCGGTGGCATTTAAACTGGTAACAAGCCCGCATACTTCAATATTATCTCCTGCATTTGCAACAGGAACCGGATAAACAACCAATTTTACGGCACCACTAATATCAACAGCGGTACAACCATTGTCATCTGTACAGGAAACAAGTTGATAAGATGCTGTAGAATTGGGAGAGACTGCTATTGAACTGTTGGCATCAGAGATAACCGTTGATACATTCCCGTTCCCATTGTCATACACTAGATTCCATGGAGATTTTCCGGTTAAAGAAACTGAAAGGCTCTTCGTTTCACCATTACACAATGTATCAATCTGATCCTGAAGCACCGCTGTTGGCAATGCATTTATTGAAACGGTAACCATTGGCGAAGTATCTTTACAACAATCATGTAACCCTGAAAGAACAATTCTTTTGTAGTATATTTCACTGGTCAGGGCACCCGGACTGTAATCTTCTCCGATGGAACTCCCATCAGCGGCACTCCAGCTATTCCCGTCAGGACTGGTTAGCCATTCATATTTATAGATACCTTCATTCCCTCCAATGGGTACCGATCCATCAAGAGAAGGCGGAGCCATGTTAAAACAGGTTGCAATTGAAGGACCATTCAATATTGAA
>DASQZP010000633.1:0-10502 GCA_035638655.1 Bacteroidales bacterium | reverse complement strand
TCATGCGGTATTCCTGCCCCCCGGGTAAGGTGACCTCCACCACCACTACCACGATAGGAATTCACGGCTACCGTGTACACTGAATCAGGGAAAAAGGCCCTTCCATCGGTGAATCCGGAAATATGGATGCGATTTTTAGTTTTGCTGATATCTACGGTATAATTGATCCCCTCAGCGGCATCAAAATTATAAAATTGTCCGTCAAGCACATAAGAATGGTACTGAGGAGAATAAACCGGTCGTCCATTTCTGTCAAGCTTAAACCTGAGCAAATGGTCTTTAGAGCTATGCATGGTTGAAAACCAGTTAGCATAGGAGTATTCCAGGTATTTTTCAATTTCTTTACCACTCATTTTCATCTTATATAAATAATTTTCAAACCGGTATAATCTGAACATATCCTTGATGTACAGTGGCCCGGCGGGAATGGTAGCATTAAAACTGAGTGGTGCTGCAAAAGAAAGATCGGCTCCTGTTACATTAAGTTGTATTTTGTTGATCAGGTCTACAAAAGCGGCGTCCCCAAATAAGGCATCGGAAGAGCTGATGGTAGTATCCAGGTTCCCAATGTAGGTTGATACATAATTTTGAACAGAATCAAATGCATAAGAAAGGTGTTGCATGAATTCAGGATTCGGAGCAATTTCTTTCATGTCAACAAGTTGTCCCGTAATTCGCCTGTCCCATTTCTTGCTTTCTTTGTTCCAGGTCAGGTGCACGGTAGCTGTTGAAACTTTTCTGGCTCCATTGGCCGGATCGATAAGTAAAACACTATCACCTTGTGTATTAACAATTTTCTGATTCCATAATAAATGGTCATGTCCGATAAAAAGAATATCAAAACCAGGAACTTTTTGTGCGATCATGGCACAACCATCATCTTCATAGCCATTGCCGCCTTCATCAAAACCGGCACCTGAATGGAATAAACCTATCAGCAAGTCGGGCTTTTCATTATCTTGTATATATTTCACCCATTTTTTTGCAGTGGGAAGCATTGAATCAAATTTCAATCCTTTATATAATTCCGGAGGAAGCCAGTTGGGTACTGAAGGGGTAATCAGTCCGAGTACAGCAATTTTAATTCCATGTTTGTTGAGGATACAATAAGGCTTAAAATAAGGTTCGCCGGTTGCCTTACTGATGATGTTTGCAGCAAGGTATGGGAAATTGAAGTTCCTGTTTAGTTTGTTATATACCGAAGGACCTGCTTCCACATCATGATTGCCCACGGTAGCAGCATCATATCTCATAAAATTCAGCACTTTACTGAAAAAATGAGGACCAGTGGTATCAATAAAATTGAAATAATATGCTTCAGGCTGCCCCTGAACAAGGTCTCCATTATCCAACAGTACGATATCCTGGGTATCAATTGCTCGTTGATCCTGCACATACTGATATACATTGGCGAGTGAACCCTGCATGTCTTTATTGCGTGTAAAATCCAAAGGGAATACAGCTCCGTGAACATCACTTGTTTCGATAAATTTCAATGTTACATCATTCCGGTGCCTTGAGCAGGAAAGAATTGTAAATGACAGTAAGGCAAGGATTAATATCTTTTTCATGATGAAAAATATTTTATTTTCTGAGGGATACAACCAATAACTTTCCAGCCAAAGCAGGAGACTTGCAAAATTAATAAACACAATGGATATTAAATGCTATAAACATAAATAAGATTTATCCGGCGGAACTGGTTTTTTCATAAAGATCATTTAGCAGATAAACGATCTTTTATTCTTTTTATTATTAGTGCACTCATAGGTGCTTTTTAAGTGTTGTATAAATCATTTCAGCAGTAGTGGGCTTGGGTAGAAAATCATCACATCCGGCTTTAATACTATTTTCTTTGGCATCACGCATTATATTTGCCGAATGAGCAATCACCGGTAATTCCGGCTTGATCTTTTTTATTTGGCGCGTGGCTTCAAATCCGTCTATAACCGGCAACGTAAGATCCATTAATACCAGATCCACTGAAGCTGATTTTATTTTTTCAACTGCTTCGGCTCCGTTTTTTGCCCTCACAATTTTTACTTTGTATGTTTTTAATAATGCACGGATCAGTGTATATCCCACTTCATCATCCTCTACTATAAGAAATGTTTTTCCTGTAAGTTTATTTTCTTCCGTATCTGTAACCGCAGATTTTTCACTTTTTTCATTTCCTTTCTGAAAAGGGATGGTGAAGAAAAAGTTAGTACCTCTACCCGGTTTTGATTCTGCCCATATTGAACCACCCATCAGATCAGTAAGTCCTTTGGAAATAGCCAGTCCCAACCCGGTGCCTCCATAATTCCTTGTTGTAGATAAATCAGCCTGCGTAAAACGTTCGAAAAGGAAATCAATTTTTTCGGCTTCAAATCCTATTCCGGTATCCGAGACGAAGAATTTAATCATTTCTTTTTCAATAGTATACCCAAATTTGATATTTCCTTTTGCAGTAAACTTAACGGCGTTTCCAAGCAAATTAGTCAGTACCTGTTGTACTTTCAATTTATCAGCCAGTATAGAGCTTTTGGCATCTTTTAATCCATATTTCTTCTGCAGACTGATATGCTTCTTGTTTTTTGATTTAAGATCAAAACTAAAGAAGCTGAACAAATCTTCCAGTAATTCATTTAACGTAAATGATATGGGAGCCACCTTCATCTGTCCTGCCTGTATTTTGGAAATATCAATTATGTCATTGAGGAGTCCAAGTAAATATGAACTGTTCGAATTGATCAGATCAAGATATTTTTTACGCTTGTCCGCAGATAGATCATTGTCACGAATCAACTCACTGAATCCGATTATGCCGTTCATCGGAGTTCTTATTTCATGACTCATGTTGGCAAGAAATGAAGATTTGAGCTGTTCAGATTCTTCTGCCTTTTCCTTTGCATAAATAAGCTCTTTTTCAAGTTGTAACCGGTGCAAGGCAATCGAAGCCTGATAAACAAATGTTTCAATTGTGTTTACCGGTAAATCGGTCTGATCATTCCTGGTTATTATATTTACATTA
The DNA here is from genome assembly GCA_035638655.1 of Bacteroidales bacterium. GTDB lineage: Bacteria > Bacteroidota > Bacteroidia > Bacteroidales > DASQZP01 > DASQZP01. Next base: position 7,489 of record DASQZP010000633.1, on the reverse strand, counting down.
CCGTACAGGGTGCCTTTTCTGGACAACCCTATGGTGTGAATGCTATTAATGTGCAGTATTTTTTTAACAGCAGCCAGAATATTGGGAGTATATTCCCTGAATCTTAAAATTGGTGTATCGTTTTCAAGTCGGGTAAGTTTTCCTGATGAAAATAATTTATAATCATCATTGATAAGAGGATAGGTTATGTGTAATGGATTTTGGCCGAATATTGAGCTGATTTTATTGTAAAAAGAACCAAGTCCCCAAATTCCTTTAGTTATTAAATATTTGTCCTGATCAATGTACTTGTTAATAATAATAATTTTATCCTTAATTCCTTTTAATTGATGAAGTTGTTCACCAATATAGGTGTACACTTCTTCATCTGAATCTGTTTCAAGAAAATGAAGGGCTGTACAACTGAGAAACTGGTTGTAAGCCAGATATTTTTTTTCCTTTTCCTCAGCTGTTTTTCTGTCTGTAATGTCTTCAAAACTTTCGATTCCTCCGATTACTGTTCCTTCACTGTCTTTTAGAAGATCAGTATTTTTCCTGATAATTCTGTAAACGCCGTCCTTCCTTCTAATCCGACATTCTTTATTTATCTGCGGACCAATCAGTTCCGGGTTGTTTTGAAAATTTTCCTTTTCACAATTATGCAGAGCAAAAATACTGCATGAATTTCCTGTAATTTCTTGCGAATTGTAACCGGTCAGCTCTTCAGCTTTGTTGTTCCATGAAGTAATAATGCCATTACTATCATAGGTGTAAATAGCTGCTGGTGAGACTTTATAAATTAGTAGTGCCCTGTCTCTTGCTGCTTTTATCTCATTCTGCAATGCAATTTCCCGGGTAATATCCTGTGCCAGCGACCCAATCATTGTCACCTCACCATTCTCGTTCTTCAGCGGTGTATTATTCCACTGACATAACAGTATGCTGCCATTTTTTGTAATATTTTTATTTAACTGCCGGCTGGCGGTTTTATTTTGAAGCATGGTTTCCATACTTCGTTTCATTTCCTCATGCATTTCTTCCGCAACGATCAGATCAATTGCATTTTTGCCAATTGCTTCTTCTCTTTTATATCCAAAAGTTTTCTCTGCGGCTTTGTTCCACTCATAAATTTTGAAATTTTTATCCCATTCTATGTACGCCAAAGACATGTATGCATAATGCATTTTTAATCTTTCGGTGGAATGCCATAGTTTTTCACGTGTTAACTCCTGTTCGGTGATATCTTCCATGGTACCTTCATAATACCTGATATTTCCTTTGTCATCCCTGATGATACTTGCATTTTCTCTGACTTTTAATTCAGTATTGTCTTTTCGTCTATAGGTAATTTGCAGGCCGGTAATCGATTCTTTTTGCCGGATCAGTTCAAGAAATTTCTGCCTGCTTTTATTATTGATCAGTTGTCCATTGGCATGATAGTCATTGATTAATTCCTCCATTGATTCATACCGGAAAAGTTTAACCAGGGCAGGATTGGCAAAAAGAATATCTCCATTCGGAGTTGAACGATAAATACCTACCGGCAGATGATTGTACAGGTGCCGAAGTCTTCTTTCACTTTTTTGCAATATCTGCTGATCCTGCCGGTGGTCGAAACTGATGGCGAGAATGTGTGCGTATGTTTCAATTATATTTTGTTCACCGGGAAGAAGGGGGGAAGATAAAAATAAATGAACTGCTCCGTAAATGTTACCTTTCCATTTCAATACAATTGAATAGAATGGATTCTCATCAACAAATTTCTTAAGGATGAGCTCATTATTTTCCGGAACATGCTCTGTGAGAAAGTGTAGGGATAATTTAGTTTTTATTAAAGCTGATTTACGTGTAATCCTGGCAAATGTCTTTTCATCTGCTTTCAGCAGGGCTTTCCCCGGAATGGTATTTTCCATCGAAAAACTGTCAAATGAAAAAATACCGTTAGGTAACTCACTGATATATTGAACGGCGAGGGAATTATTCGATTCCTCAATCGAAGAAACAATAACCATTCCTTCCCGGACAATTTTTTTGAATGCCTGCCCGATATGGTCAAACGGGATAGTTATCATATCCTCTTCCAGCAGACCAACTGTTAAGCCAGCCAGCGTTTTAAGATTGTTAGCCAGGTGCATGCCATTTCTGATGCTTTCCTGCACATAACTTCCAAAATCCAGTGAAGAAGGAATGCTGGTTAATGCAGACTGCGGTTCATTCCATTCAACGACTTTATCTTTTTCATTTTTAATTTCTGTACCATCGAAGGTATTCCAGGGGGAATTTCTGAAAATATGTTGGTTGAGCTGTTTGTTGTTTTGCTGTGCGGGTAAGTCCTTTTTTTTGTGATGAATAAGTACAGTTATCCCCAGAATATTATGATTTTGATCTGTAAATGGAATAATTTGGAATTTATAGATGTGTTTTTTCCCGTTTTTTGGAAAAATAATTTTTCTTTTGGTTTCATTAATATTTTTAGGATTAAGTTCTTTGTGAAACTCTGAGGTGATGCATAGCCTGTTTAGAAACTCTTCATAAGAAGAAATGATTTCATGATGTTCAGTTTTAATTGCCTTTTTTCCTGCTTCATTAATTTGTATTATTCTGGAGCTGCTGTCAAGCAGAAGCACAATATCATCGGTTTTATTAAAAACAGACCACCAGTGCTGATTAATATAATCCGGAATACCGGATGTGTTTCCGGAATTTTTATGTCCTTCTCGGGGTATGTTAATACCTTTTTCCTGATCTCTCATTAAAATCTTTCATGATAACAGGCTTTTGAAGCCATTTTTTTTGTGAGTCTTTGCAAGAAAATGCCAAATGCTTTGTTACTTTTGTCATAAAAAAACTCATTTACAATAGTTTAACTATGTGTTTTCTGACTTCGCAGGCCTTGTTTATTACGTTTTCTTATCAAAGACAGTCATAAGAATAGTTTTTTGCTGTCACTGCTTAATATACTCTTTTAAATGTTTAAAGGTTTGTTTAATTTCGGTGATATTTATCATTAGTTGAGGGAGTAAGATAAGGATAACAGCTAACTGTTTAATTAGTGTCTGTTGGAGATATAAACTATATAATTCAAAAAATAGTATCTCTTAAACTTATATTTTATATAGGTGAAATTTGAGGTTTTTTATTGTGATAGACGATTTCGATTGCGGTAGAGTCGGGAAAATTGGCAAGGATATCTTGTTTTACCGTTTCAGGGGAAACGATGAGAGCTGTCGAGAGTATTTCAGCTTCAACCGGTCCTCGGGATTGTACACAAAGTGTACGGATGTCCTCAACAGGATATCCTGTATAAGGACTTACCAAATGTTTTAAAGGTTTAAGACTTCCTTTTTCTTCATGTTCATAATAAGATCCTGAACTTGAGAGTGTTTTGTCGCGTAACCGGAAATAGTAAACTTTTTCTTCCGGATTATAAGCGTGGGGAATACCAAATTCCCAAAATTCACCTTGTGGATGATGCCCGATGGCCAGTACCAGGTCTTCACCAAAATTTATCAATGCTTTGTTAATTTGATGCTTTTCAAGAATAGCTGATATTTTTTCTGCTGCAAGACCCTTACCATATCCGCCAAAATCAAGTTCTACGATAGGTGACAGAAAGCGGATGGTTTTGTTTTCCTGATTTAACTTGAGTTGTTGAAATCCGGACATTTCCAGCTTTTCTTTCACCTGGTCGTCTAATTGCACTTCTTCATCTTCTATATCAGTGATTCTGGGATATTTCCAGAATTCTATAATTGGCCATAATGCTATATCAAATGCACCAAATGTTTTTTCATAATAATAGGCACATTGAGTTATATATTCCCATAATTCATCAGATACCTGCACCGGATCTTTATAAGCTGTTTTATTTAGATTTGCTGTTTCTCCTTCCGGATCAAACCGGCTGAGCAATTTTTCAATATGAAAAACCTTCTCCTTAATTTCATTTGCAACTAGTTTTCCCTTATCATTGTCAATTCCGGGAATAAGCATGTCAAGCCTGGTACCCATTGCATAGAAATTGTAAAAGAATACTTCCATCAGAGTGATTTTTAAAAGGACTAAATTAACATAAGATATCAAAAATTGGGAAAAAATTAAAGAATTGCAACAAAATTAGTTGCATTTTGAAATATATAATCCTTTTCAACATATAATATCATTCGCAGTTAATCATCTCCATGATACATAACAATTAGTTATTTACTTGCGAAATACATACAATTTTGACAAAAAAACAGTGATAATTTCATGTTCCGGGATGAGGCGCTGGATTATTTCAGCTGAAAGGTATTTTTTACAAAAGAATGTATTCATTATCAAAATAATATAACATTCTTTTTATTTCTTAAGCATTAATTTTTTTCTTTTCCTATAATCTAAAGGCATAATAATCTTTGGATTAAGTAACATGCAGATATTGACAAATGTACAAATGCACAAACAAGCATATATCACCTTCTCAGGGTGATTCATATCAATGTTCAAACGCTAACTCTTTCGTTCACTTTCCGTTTCAAATCATGAACCATTACTATTCTAATTTTTGTGTATGAAAAAAGAAATATTTTTTGCGCTTCTTCTGATTTTCCTATTTCCGGTGGTTTAACCTCATTTGGCTCAGAACAAAGATTTTAAAATAAGCGGATTTGTAAATTATGAAGCATTTTATGACACAAGACTTTATAAAACTCTCCGTGAAGAAGAAATTCTGCTGCTCCCTTTGCCTGTTAAGTTAGATTCCCTGGGAAAGGACATTAACAATCACGGTGAAATGAGTATGTTGACTTTTCATTCCCGATTGCACGGTGATATTGCCGGTCTTTCTGTATTGGGAGCTGAAATCACCGGTGCGTTTGAGGTTGATTTTCTCGGAACAGGTGAAAGTATGGTAAATCTGATTCGCTGCTTCAGAAGAACTGGCAACAAGTGCTGAAGAGCTGACTTCTCTTGCAGAAAGTTTGCAGGACCAGGTTGCCTGGTTTGACGTTGACTAGCATCTGATTTTCATTTAATTGAAAATTCTTATTATGGGCAGTGGCAATTCAATTTGTGCTGCCCTTTTTTCTTACTCCTGTTATTAAGATTCCTGTTGCTTTAGTGGCTGATTGGTTCACTACTAAATTTTCTGCAATTAAATATTGGTTTTGAAATATCTTTCTCTTTTTCAACTCTTAATAATATCATCAGAAAAAACTATTGAGATCAGACCATAGCCTGCAAACTCTTCAAATTTTTTTTAACCAATACACTTATAACATAATAGATAAGAATGAATTTTGTAAAGGAACCTTATTGAATATTAATTTTTTGAAATTAATGTTTTAGGATAATAAAACATATTTGCATATATTCGGCCCCGCTGAATGGTTGAAATATAATTAGAGTCTGTCAATAAAGTCAGGTGTCTGGATCAAAATGTTGGAGAACAAAGCCTGTTCCGTTCTAAACGGGAGCGTGTAAAATTCACCCGCTTCCGGTATTTAATAGTATTGATGAACTGAACATTTTATCTTCTGCAGGGTTTTAAAATTGAAATAAAGATAAGTAAAGTATGGATAATAACATTTATAGTATAATAACAGGAACAGGGAGTTATATCCCAACCAGAATAATTAAAAATGAGGATTTTCTTGACAGGGAATTTTACGATACCTCAGGAAAAAAACTTGGGAAAACGAATCAGGAAATAATCAACAAGTTTTTAGAAATAACAACTATTGCTGAACGGAGGTATGTTACGGATGATTTAACCACCTCAGACATTGCCGGTATTGCAGGACTTAAGGCTTTGGAAGATGCAAAAATCGATAAGGAAGATATCGATTACATTATAGTAGCTCATAATTTTGGCGATATCCGATTCAATAACAAACAATTGGATATTGTACCAACGCTGGCTTCACGGGTAAAATTCAGGCTTGGAATTAAAAATCCTGATACCATTGCCTACGACTTACCTTTTGGTTGCCCGGGTTGGCTGCAGGGAGTTATTCAGGCTGATTATTTTATAAAATCAGGTGATGTAAAAAAGGTACTGGTAATAGGAGCTGACATATTATCCAGAATTTACGATCCGCATGACAGAGACAGCATGCTTTATGCCGATGGGGCCGGAGCAGTGGTGCTTGAAGCAAAAAGAAGCGACAAACCTGTAGGCCTCATATCACATAAAACCCGGTCGGATACTCTTTTGTATTCAAAAATGCTATACATGGGCAATTCCTATAACCAAAGCGATGCATTAAAGGATCAGTTATTTTTAAAAATGAATGGCCGGAAACTATATCAATATGCACTGGAAAATGTACCCCAGGCAATAAAGGCGTGTTTGGAAAAAAGTAATACATCAATTCAGGAAATAAAAAAAGTACTTATTCACCAGGCAAACGGGAAAATGGATGATGCAATTTTAAAACGTTTGTATTCTCTTTACGGACTGGAACAAATTCCTGAAAATGTGATGCCTATGACAATATCATGGTTAGGCAATTCATCGGTTGCAACGGTACCTACTTTGCTGGATCTTATACTGAAAGGAAAACTCGATTCGCACCAAATAAATGAAAATGATACGATTGTCTTAGCCTCAGTGGGAGCTGGCATGAATATCAATGCAGCAGTCTACCGGTTTTAAAATGGAGAAATGGATTACCATTCTGACCTTTACCTATCCCCATGAAGCACATTTAGTGAAAACAAAGCTTGCTTCTGAAGGAATAGAAACCTTTATCAGAGATGAACTCACTGCCCAGGTAAATAACTTTTATTCAAATGCCATTGGCGGTGTTAAACTTCAGGTAAGATCAGGGGATTATGACGATGCGTTCAGGATTCTGAGTGTATTGGGTTATATTAAGGAAGAGCATTATCATGAAAATCACCTGGTTTTATTGCTTGATAAATTAACGGGAAGAATACCGTTTATAGGTTCACTACTGTTTCCAATACGAATAATGATAATTATTGCTGTGTTTATTGTTATTGCGGTAATTCTTTTTTCAATTTCTACCCTTCCTGATCTCTGGAATATCCGGTAATTAAAATATAAGCATTAATCAAGTCACTGAATTCAAAGCACGGTATATCATTTTTAATTGGCAGTAATGCAATTATTTTATATGAAGCTTCTTACAAGTATATAAAAAACCTGGGAAAACACATAATTAAAGCTATTTTTCCGGTATGTTTTCTTTTAACATTATTGAAATATCAGGAGAAATAAGCCTTATTCCGGCAGTTGCAAGATCTGTTTGCCAATATTACCTTATATTCCAGGAATCCGGAAGCGTAGAAATTGAAAAAAAAATTACTGCAATAACAATAAACACAGCAATAATTATCATTATTCGTATTGGAAACAGCAATGTACCTATAAGCGGGATTCTTCCCGTTAACTTATCAAGCAATAAAACCAGGTGATTCTCATGATAATGTTCTTCCTTAATATATCCTAACACACTCAGAATTCTAAAGGCATCATCATAATCTCCGGATCTCACCTGAAGTT
>DASQZP010000632.1:0-2312 GCA_035638655.1 Bacteroidales bacterium | reverse complement strand
GTAAAGGAGGTAGAAGCTGTAAAGGATGTAGAGGTTATAGAAGTTGTAAAGGTTGTTGTGGCTTTTTCGTTACCACACAGGCTGGTGCGGACATGTTGTCCGTACCTTGTCACTCCAGGTACTGGCGTGGACATGCTGTCCGTGCCAATATCCAATTATACGGCTATCGCACGAGTCACCTTGTATGGTAGTATATTTTATGCCACACAATATAATCCTGCATCATCCAGGGATTATCTTTCAACTTGTTATAACCTTACAACAATTAAACTGGTTTATATTTTTTTCTATCAAGTACAAGAGAAGAATAAAAAAAATCCTGATGATTTATAAATGAATTTATCTGCTGAATAAAATTATGTTTGAGTAATATTCTCTAAATTTGTTGAAATAATGATACTTGTATGACTGAAATTAAAGACATATTAAAGCTAAGTGTTGACGAGAGAATACATCTGGTTCAGACTATCTGGGATAGCATTGCCGCAGATACCGAAACATCAGAAATAAGTGAAGAACATAAGAAGATTTTAGATGAACGCCTTGAAGCACATAAGAAAGATCCTAAAGCTATTGTTAGCTGGGATGAAGTAAAGAAAAGCGTTAAGAAAATCTTATGAGCTACACCGTCAACTTCAGGGAGGAAGCACAACAGGATATTAACGATTACTAATTGCTGAAAAACAGATAGAATCAGGAGATTATATTTCACCGGAGGACCTTGAAATACCCCATCATTTCTCATATTTCACTTCTCCTAAACGCTGGCGTGGACATGTTGTCCGTGCCAATATCCAATTATCAGGGGTAATAAATCCTTGAAAACATTTTTTGTTTTTTGTTTTAGTTATTATTTTCTTCGTTTTGTTGTTGTTTTTGTATCAGAACATTTAAAAAATAAATATCTTTGGCTTGATTTATAACCTGGGAACTGAAAAACACAATAATTTTCAATCATAAATAAATGATGCTACCACACCAAAGAAGGGAAAAAATTCTGGACCTGATCAGGGAAGACGGGCATGCCAAAGTACTTCAATTAAGCAATATATTTAAAGTTACCGAAGTAACCATCCGGCAGGATCTGGAAAAGCTCGAAAAGGACGGCTTCATCGAAAGAGAACACGGGGGCGCTTACCTTAAAAACATTGGGATGAGTGTGAAAAATATTGTGTTGCAAAACCAGGAAAACCTTCAACAAAAAGCAGCAATTGCCCGTAAGGCACTGGAACATATTAACAATGGTGACACCATTATCCTGGATTCAGGATCAACAACCACTGAAATAGCCAAATTGATTTTAGGATTTAAGAACCTGACAGTGATCACCAATTCTCTGAATATTGCACTGGTTCTCGGTGTTGATCCCGAAATTAATCTGGTTGTTACTGGCGGCGAATTCAAAGCACCTACCCTTTCTCTAACGGGTCAGAAAGCAGCCGATTTCTTTGATGGTCTGCATGTTGACAAATTATTCCTCGCCACGGCCGGAATCACGCTGAAATCAGGCCTTACCTATCCCAGTATCAGTGATATTGTGGTTAAACGGGCCATGATTGAATCAGCCAACGAAGTTTTTCTGGTTGCCGATTCCGGAAAAATCGGAAAAAGTTCTTTTGCCAGTCTTGGCACCCTCTCACTTATCGATTTTCTTATAACAGACTCAAAAATCAGTGAAGAAGACATCAATATGCTAAAAAGAAACGACATCAAAATGATTATTGCTTAAACTCCTTCTCTGTCAACTATTCCTAAAACGAACAGTGACAATATGAATATGAAATCATTCATCTCCTTTCATTATTAACCGGATTGGCTATTCTCAATTATTTCTGTTCATACATGCCTGTAAATAGTGTCTGTCCATAATGACCGATACCTGCGTTATTGCAAAAGATTTTTGTTTTCTTTCTTTTATTTTCATTTATTTTCTTTTATATTTGTTTTCGAAAACTTCTTTGGACAATTCGAAGAGATAGTAAGCAATTATTAATATAACATCATCAGTACAGATCAGAAATGAGTAACCTTCAGCATTATATCATGGCAATCGACCAAAGCACTTCGGCAACTAAAGCCATTATTTTCAACAAGCAGGGAAAAGTAGTGCATCGGGCAACCATTGCCCATAGACAATACTATCCACAGCCGGGATTTGTGGAACATGATCCGTTGGAGATTTTTGAGAATACGAAAACTGCCATGCTGCAGGTGCTTCAGGAAAAGGCAATCAGCGCTGATGAAATAGCGGGCATCGCAATTACAAACCAGCGTGAAACCGTAATGGTTTGGGATAAAAACACCGGTGAACC
>DASQZP010000631.1:0-4932 GCA_035638655.1 Bacteroidales bacterium | reverse complement strand
GGTTTATGATAGCTCTTATGAACAAAACAAAATATGGCTGGAACCTGAATGTGGCGTTATAGGCAACAACTGGGATACAATAGCTGACCCGGCAGTTTCCAATGGATATTATGCAACAGCCAAACCCGGCATGAATAACATAAATCAGGCTCCTGCCAATGATGACCAGTTAATTAAAATTCCTTTTACGATAGCATCTACCGGCAATTATTATATTTATGCGCGGTTGAATTGTCCCGGTTATGATGCTGATTCATTCTGGATAAAAATGGACGATGGCACATTCAGGTATTATAATGGGCTAAAATCAAACGGATGGCAGTGGTTCAAATTGAATGTTTTCGCTTTGACTGAAGGCGAACATACGCTTTCCATTGGTTACAGGGAAGACGGTGCCCTGCTGGATAAAGTATTTATTACAAAATATACTGACTTGCCTGCAGGTATCGGTGATGATGCCTGTAATTGTATAAATGATACAGTTAATTCCGATACTACGTCTACAGGTATTGCAAATTTCAGCGTTAAATATGACAGAAATGCTTTATTACAGAATTATCCTAATCCATTTAGTACTTCCACTGTAATAAAATATTATTTAAAAAACCCGGGTCATGTTTTCCTGAAAATTTATGATCTTAACGGACAGGAAGCAGAGTCATTAGTGAACATATACCAGGAAGCAGGTGATCATGAAATAACATGGCATTCAAAAGGTTTATCGAGCGGCGTTTATATCTACAGGTTACAGGTTGGAGGATTTTTAGAAACAAAAAGATTAATATTAAAAAAATAATATGAGTCATTTTAAGTTTTTTATATATCAATAAAACTTAAAAGATGATTCGTTGAATAATTCAGATGAACATACATCAATGAGATAAATACCTTAATAATTACAAATGACTGGGGACTGTTTTCAATGTTGATGCAAACCCCTGTTTTTTGAGGTTGATTTTGGGTGAGGCCCGAATAATTTTTTCATACATTTATCTTTCATAATTATTTTTTCTGATCAGTAAATTCATCTTTACAAAAGGTATAAAGTGCGTTTTAAGCGAGATATAATTAAGCCGGTTATTTTGTCTGTTCATAGAGCAATTAGATCATTGAGAGCAAAAGTATTTTTGCTATTCATATTATTGCTCCAGCAAGGGACTTCTTTTGCCAAAATACAGGATTTTAAATTTATAAATGTATCATCCATTAATTCCTTATCCCATTCTTCAGTTCAATGTATGGTACAGGACAGCCTTGGTTTTATATGGGTTGGAACAATCGACGGATTGAATTTATACGATGGTTATAAGTATCGCCATTACAAGTACGATCCTGATGATAAGAATACAATAAGCAATAATGATATTAGTAGTCTGGCAATTCAAAAAAACAGGTATTTATGGATAGGTACCCGGGGAGGCGGTGCAAACCGCATGGATCTTTGCACGGGAAAAATAGTATGTCTGAGCTATGATCTTTTTGACGGAAGAGTCCATTGTATTTTTGTCGATGCAAATAATACCGTCTGGATCGGCACATCATCAGGTTTGTTAAAATGTATCGAGGATAAGGAGAATGGTACCCTGCATTTAAAGAACATTTCAGCAAAAGCCGTATACCGGAGATCTTCAAACGAACCATTTATTCCTGATAAACTGCAAACAACAGTTAATTACATTTATCAATCAGCAGCTAACAAGTTACTAATCGGTGCAGGTGTTGGTGTTTTTGAATTTAATATTGATAAAAAAGAGTTTCACCAGATATCATACCACCTGAACTATTTTAATGGTATTTCGGGAATAAAGGAAGATAAATCCGGAAACCTTTGGGTGTCCCATAGTATAGGAGTATCAAAGATCACAGGATATAATGACGGAACAAATATTACCAGAACCGACTACAGTTCGGAGGCAGCTTCGCCACGGAAAATAAACCATGACAGGATTGAAAGCATGGTTGTAGACAAAGAGGGAAGAGTCTGGTTGGGAACACAGGGATCAGGTCTGGTACTTGTTGATAAGGATAGTGTTATTAATATAAACAACATAGTTAATCCTTCTTCAATAAAACTCGGAAGCGTCATTCATGATCTGCTAATTGACAGGGAAGGAAGATTATGGATCGGGCAGGAAAGTTATCCGCTCGTAATAATTGATCCAAATACCACTAAATTCAAATCAGTTATTTATTCCAACAGGAAAGATGATGCATTAAGCGATATTTCAGTACAATCAATTACCGGTAACAGGGATAAATTATGGGTGGGTACCTCTTTGGGAATTGACGTTTATAAATTTGAAAACAATAACCTAATTCGTATTGATAGTATTCCGGATAAGATAGATCAAAAAGTTATATGGAAAGATAATTTTCATGCACTGTATTGTGACAGGGACAGCATTCTCTGGATTGGCGCTTCAACAAACAGTCTGGTTGGTATTAAACCGGACGGAGAAATAATCCGGTCAACAATAAATGGATATGTATATGCCATAACAGAGGATCATCAGAACAGGATATGGTTTAGTACATGGGGACAGGGAATTGGTTATCTGAACAAAAATACCTGGCAAAAAGAACAATATAATTTAACTCCGAAACAGATGATGGGGCTTTCCAGTGATGTTATATACTCGTTATTTCTGGATTCGAAGGGGTATCTGTGGATAGGGACCAAAGGAGGCGGATTGGATGTAGCCCTTTTGCAGGATATTGTAGACAGAAAAGGACAATTTGTTTCTTTCATGCATAAAGCTGATGAAAATACTTCAATATCTTACAATGATGTTTATGATATAATTGAAGCCCGGGATGGTACTATTTGGGTGGCAACCGGCAGGGGGATAAATAAAGTTCGTATTCCTGACAACTTAAGTTTGAATGAAGCCATTCAGAAAGGGCTTATTAAATTTGAACATATTTCGGAAAAAGACGGATTACCCAGTGATATGGTCTTAAGTATACGTGAAGATAATAGCGGGAACCTGTGGCTGGGTACAAATAAAGGATTGTGCAGGCTGGTACCCGAAACCAAGCACATCACTGTTTATAACGAAAAAGACGGACTTCCTTCAGTAAACTTCTATAAAAATGCAGCTTATAAAGACACTGTTACCGGAAATTTATTTTTCGGAGGCTTAAACGGGATGACTTACTTTCAACCGGACAGCATAAAATTCAATCCTTCTTTATCAAGGCCCCGGCTTACTGAAATCAAAATTCAAAACAAAACGATAACACCTCAAACTGTAGTGAATGGAAGACATCCCCTGAAACATAATATATTTTTCACAAAACACATTCGCCTGAAATACAACGAGAATGATCTCTCGTTTGAATTTTCCGCCTTAAACTATACCTATTCAGATAAGATACGATACTCCTACCGGTTAATCGGATATAACGATAGCTGGTTTGATACTGACAGTAAAAACAGGAATATAACCTATACCAACTTATCCCCAGGATCCTATACGCTGGAGATAAGAGCAACCAACAGTGACGGAACCTGGGCACAAAATCATGTTTCTCTTAATATTGACATTACGCCTCCCTTCTGGTTAACCTGGTGGGCGATAAGTATTTATTCATTACTATTTCTTTCCTTGCTGGTGATTTTTCACAGGTATTCAATCATCGCAGTAAACGAAAAGAACAGGCTTAAATTAGCCAGGTTTGAACAAGATAAGAAAGATGAAATCTTCGAAGCAAAAACACGTTTTTTTATCAATGTTTCTCATGAAATCAGGACCCCGTTAACCCTGATAAACGAACCGCTAAACCAGCTTCTTGACCGGGAAGAACTATCTGCCGGCGCAATTGAATCAGCTAAGATGATTCGTCGAAATCTGAAACGATTGTTGAACCAGGTAAATCAACTTCTGGAATTCAGAAAAATGGAAGAGAATAAGTACACACTTAAGTATTCTGAATTCCATATTGAAGAGGTAATTAAAGATATTGTTACTGAGTTTGAAGCAATTGTGCGACATAAAGAAATCGGGGTTCAGTATATTTTTCCTGAAAATTATGTTATTGAAGCCGATAAAAAGCTAATAGAAACCATCATATACAATCTGGTTTCCAACTCCATGAAGCATCTGGCAAAACATGGTGAGCTTAAAATTGAACTACAGACAAAGGAAACGAATCCTTCTTTGAAACAAGGCATGTTTAAGCTGTTGGTTGCTGATAACGGACCTGGTATTCCGGAGGAGGATATTGAACATGTTTTTGAACGGTTTTATCAACCCAATCAAAAGAATAACCTGAACACAGGCGGAACAGGAATTGGACTATCAATCGTCAATGAATATGTGGAACAGCATAACGGACATGTAAAAGCCTATAATTTAAATGAAGGGGGCTGTTGTTTTGAAATATCTATCCCTGTAAAAGGAGAAGGAAAAATCATACCAGAAGAAAACATCCCTACACCTTCAAAAACAATAACCACAGAGAAAAAAGAAGACATTGAAAATTATTTCTTCAGCCTGTCAAAACGATCCTTGTCAATGGTTATTATCGAGGACGACCTCGATCTGTCCGTATATCTTCGGGAAACATTTGACAAGCAGTTCAAGGTAACAGTTTTTATGGACGGTTTGGAAGCATCCGAAAAAATAACAGAATCTTCACCGGATATAATAATCTGTGATTTAATGTTGCCGGGTATGAACGGTCTGGATTTAACGGCAAAGCTCAAAGAAGATCCCGAAACCAGTCATATCCCGGTTATTATGCTCACTGCAATTCATGAAGAAGAGAGCATGACAAAAGGGTTGGTTAGCGGTGCAGACTGCTACTTAACCAAACCATTTAACACAAATGCTTTAAAGGCACAGGTTGTTTCAATCATTAAATCAAGAGAAAAGTTTAAAGAACGATTTTCTAAAGATCTGGTATTAGAACCAACAGAAGACGTAATTA
>DASQZP010000630.1:0-3621 GCA_035638655.1 Bacteroidales bacterium | reverse complement strand
AATAAACTATTTTTTCCCGGGAACAGAGAAGTGATCTTTTTTTTGATACAAAAGTTTTGATAATGTGACCATCTGTGTTTATGAGAAAATAATATTGCTTACCACTGCCCGCCTCGAATACGTGCAAAAGGAGAACGTTTTCTCTGGCGTGAAACAGACATAATTTACGGGTAACAAGCAGATTTGATAATTTTGATTTATTATTACCGTTTTTTGAATTTAAAATTTCTTTGATTCCATGAAGGTCAATATTATTCTGGATTTTGAGATTTTTATCAATGACTATTATATGGCTGGGGTTTGTTGGGGCGAAATAAAATAATCGATCAACAGGATCGGCTAGGATATCACCACCATTTATATTGAATTTGTTGCCATATTTTTCACCTTTTTTAAGCGGGAATTTTTTAAACGCATTTAAAATTGCCCCGCTTTTTTGGTGGAGATTGAATGCTTTTAGGAAATAATTTGGTCCTTCAGATGATGCGAGTAATAAATTATCTAAAACCGCAAAAATTCGTGATCCGGTCATACCGGGTATTTGAATGGCTCTATGTGGGACGTTCCAATCCAGAGGTATCCTTTTAATTAATCCGTTATTACTATCGGAGTAGTACAGATAATTTTTTTGAACAAAGAGGTGCGAGGGGGTTGAATATTCATAAGGGCCCAGTCCACGATTGCTGACAATTGTAAAATGAGTGAAATTACTATCAGTTTCCACAATTTCCCTCTTATACAAGTCTGAATAATAAAGGTTGAATTTATTGTCTAAAGTCACTGAAATGGGGGAATCAGAAAAAAGGGAATCGGCAATCTTATAAGTGTGTATGAGTTGAAAATTTTCTTTAAGATCCCAAAACTCAATGGATTTTTGGCAACCCGCGAAAGTCGTCATTACTATTATTGCTACAATGATATATTGATGCTTAGGGGTGAACATTAACTTTTTCTTTGATAAATTTCATTGACCTGAAATTGCGAACTTCTCTTGACACTACCTATATTTTCTATTTATATAGAAATTTGTCATATAAAAATAATGTTTGGCCAATGATATTTACGCTTTCAAAATATGATAAATCGGAATAATCGGCAGTATAAAAATCAATATTTGAAACAATTATATTATTTAAATCGTGAAGATCTATTTGAAGAATTGCTTTCTCAACACCAGCGCGTTCGTAAGTGATAAAAAGCGTGTCATCAGAGAGGAAAATATCATCGAATAAAATATAAGTTATCACTTGGTTTGATTTAGGCTCAATTGATTCATATCCTTTCTTTATTTCTTGCAGACGTTTTCTCAGAAGTTCTAATGATCCCAGGTTTATCTCATATCGGCGGTTTGTTTTCAAATCCTGGAGCCTTATAATCGGATAAGTTACAAAAACGCTGATGAGATATCGGTTCTTCCAGAAAATCAAATGTCGTTCATTTCGACTCCTTTTTTCCCATTCTGTTCGTGTAGAAATTCATTCGCCGAATTGGCGAATAATCTTTCCCGAGAAATTTATTTCGGTAATAGGGGATGCTAAAAGTGGAGTTGAAAGAAAAATTCTTTTACCCCTTACAGCAAACCGGGTAGTCACTACAGCCGGACTTCTAATGGATTTAATCCAGTCACCATCGGTTGTGAATAAATCAATGCGTCTGTTACCTTCGTCCATGACAAAGAGTGTATCACCTGAAACTTGAGTGACCCCAGGACCAACAAACTCTCCCTGCCCGCGTCCTCTTTGCCCGTAGCTTTTACTAACACTATATCCTGTGTCGATACGCACTATTCGATTATTCGTATAGTCGGATAGATAAAAATGTGTTTTGCCATGAGTTATCCAATACACATTAGATAAGAATGAAGAATCTGGTAAAATGGAATATACTGTATCAGGAGTGACCCTTTTGTTACTTTTAGGCGTATAAATATTTTTCAGTGTTGTGTATTCAGGCGAAGAATTATTTGTGCAATCAAGAAGAATTACCCAACAGATAAAAAGTAGTGAAACATATTTTATTACATGCATAATTACCCCCCAAATACAACTTTATATACAAAAACAATTTAATGCCAACAGCTGCGTGAGTCTGTGAAATCTGAAGAGCTCACTGGGATTAAGTAGTTGTCAAAAAAACTTTCGCCAGGTAAACATCACAGCCAGACATTTATTACTTCACGTATATTTTACCGAATTCATTAGGTGTCAAGTATCGCACACTTTGCTTTGACCCCGTCACACTTCACCCATCCAACACCAGCAGTACAGGACTCTTCACCGATACAACTTACCGAGCCATAATTGCCAGTACTTGTTCCACAATAGGCTGTGACTTTACAGGAACCTGGGATTTCCGGGCCTTTTCCATCACTGGCACTTACACGATCAACTCAACAGTTTGTAAAAATAATGTTCGTTCAGCCCGCGTGGTTGCAGGCGGTTGGACATAACGAATATCGCCATGTTGATCATACAATAATATTGTGGGAGTAGGAAGGTTAAAACTACCGGGTGGGAATTGTAAAATCGGGAAATTTATATTGAAATAGTCTTTAAATTGTTCCTCGGACAAGGTACTATTACCGATTGGTATGAATATTCCAATAATATTAAGGTGATGCCGGGGATATTTATTATATAATTTAATGACTTGATATAACATGTTTAGACAACTGGAGCAATCTGAAGATCGAATTAATACAACCATAGTAAATCGGGGTGAGATGCTGTCGGAGTTCGTCTGATGTTGTATGAGTTCCCAAATCTCTTCCAGTTCAGAGGTGGTGTTCTCTTCCAGTTTATTTTTCGGAACGGAGAGAACACTCCATAAAAGAGAACAAGTGAGTAGAAATATGGTAACCTTATATAACCAATCAGGAACTTTCCATTTAGCTCGCTGAGTCATCAGAAGGTCTGTATTTATATATTGATACTTGAATAATTCCTGATGGAGGTTCACTGGGTTTATGTGGCAGAAATCCGCAACGAATAAGCCCATTACTCCATCCACCTGCAGTCTCGCCTCCCGTAATAAAACGAAATTTAGAAGTATTGGGATATTTAACTGATTGAGGCCCCGTTTTATATGGCTCCAAATCCAGATCAAACAGACATTTTCCCTTACGATTGAAAAGGAGATAACGATATACCATTTCCACATAAATATATTGTGAATGTACCTGAACAAACTCGAAATGATCTGTCTTATACATTAACTTTGAAAAAATATCCTGTATACGTATCCCCCGCGATGATGATCGATGTTTAAGCCGCTTGTCTAGTTCATGAACTAATTGTATATGTGCAGTATGCAGAGGTTTCATCCAATATTCATTTGAAAGCGTACCATCGATTTCATAGATGTAAATTTTAGGTTGTATACGATCAGCAAAATAGAGCAAATTTTTCGTGACGCCGTCGACTTTAGGGAATTTTGTTACTTCCGGTGCCCATCTTAAACGAAAAGTAAGAGGATGAAAACCAGTTAAATAATTCCCTCTTGATGAGAACTTTTGTATAAAATATTGTCCACCCACATTTGGGTGTGTGCCAATGAAAAAATTCCCTCGAATGTAACATAATAATTCGGGTGAAATAGGGTTTTTCCCTTTGCCAGTATGTA
>DASQZP010000629.1:0-2813 GCA_035638655.1 Bacteroidales bacterium | reverse complement strand
TGTGGGTATTTATCTAAAAAATCTAATTTTATTTCTGTATTTGAATAAGGTAGATCTAAACAATCTACTAATAGATATTTGCCATAACGGTCTGTTATCAATTCAACACATTCATAATATTCACTTAGTTTCAAACAACTTAATGCCCAGCTCATTAAAAAATACTGAGGTGCAAGCCAGCCTCCAGTATATGGTTGATGTTTATTAAATATAGATCTGGAATTAGTCCATAAAGATTGAATTATTTTCAAAACACCCTCCTTTCCTTAATACCTATATAATATTAATTCAATAACCGATGAATTTTTATTAGAAGGCGAAAAGTTAACGTATCATATGCAAAAAGAGCCTTATGTAATAAATGTATCAAGTGTTATAATAATAAAAACATAAAAATATATTGACTTTTAGTTCCTTAATAATTATAGTAAAAATAACGTTCATAAGATAAGTTGTTTTTTAATGCTTTTGATTGTAAATAAAACAGGTCAAATTTTAAAGAAAGGAACTAAAATGAGGAAATTCTTATCGTTATTTCTTTTGGTTTTAGGAATAGTATTTCTGAAATTTAATTTCAGGAAAACCCAAGAAGCCGATTTAGGTTACTTAGCAAGTGAAGGAGCCTCAGAATTTGTTAGAGGTACTACAGAAACAGCAGGCAGCATAGTTCTTGGATATGTAGGTGCTGAATATGGTGCCGAATTAGGAATTGCAGCAGGCGGACCAATAGGGCTTGTTGTAGGTGGAGTAGTTGGATTTGCTTAAATAACTAAATGAAAGGAGTAGATACATGTGATTCTACTCCTTTCTTATTAAATATTAGAACTCTTTATATAAAGGTAAAATGTTTAATAAACTGTATTATCCATTTCGAATAGGACTAATAATGGGGTTTGGTTTTGCTATTATTCAAATTGTCATTCCAATCTTATTCCAAAAAATGCACCTACAAAAAAAACGATACTATATCATAGATTGGAAACAAATCATTGCTAAATCTGTCTTTCTTTTTTTGATATTATTCTTTACCATTTTTTGGATTCAAGAATTTCGAAATTTTGGCATTTTATTATTTATTTTTACTCTTATATCTTTATCATTTCTATTTACCTATGACTTTATTTTACGCCCTATACTTTTACGCTTTAATCCCCATCTTAAAAAAGCTCCTGATAAATTAACTAAATGGGCCACAGAAAAATTTAATAAAAAAATAGAAATCTATGTTTACAATGGAATATTGATTAATGCTTTTGCAACTGGTCTAATTCCTGTGTCACACACCATAGTATTAGGAGAGCCTATTTTACAGAATTGTACATTAAATGAACAGAAAGCAGTTCTAGCACATGAAATAGGCCATTTAGTAAAAAGTCATTTAAAGATAATTTATGGAACGACAGTTGGGCTATCACTACTATTGTTCATTTTCTTGCTTCTTATCGATAAAACTACGCAAGGTACTCTGAATTTCCTTTTTGGACTGATCACGGTAGTGTTATATATATTAATATTCATGATCTATTTTTATGGGTTAATTCGAAAAAAGCTAGAAATATCAGCGGATTGTTTTGCTGCCGGGGTTGTCGGATGCGAATTATATGTGCAGACTCTTCATCATATAGACAATATGATGGAAGGGAAAATCAGTAAAGGAGGATTTACTCATCCACGTTTAAGTCAACGTATTGAAGCAGTACAAAGGGCAAATAACAAAAATGAATAAAATTCTATTTCTAGTGTCTTTAATCTTGATAGAGTCGGGAACCTTGGCATCACTATATAATTTGGATAATCCAATTATACATTTTGATAATAACTTGAAATATTCAGTTACGTTTAGCAAAAAGACAAAAAAATCACTTTATAATAAAAATGGATTAAATAAGGTATTTAATCCATTTAATAAGAACTTATGGACATATTCTCAGTAGAAATCTTCTGGTTGGTTTAATGATTGTTGTTGGAGGAATTATGTCTGGTGGGTTATTAGCCGTATTCATATTGTGGTGGAATGGTTTCATATTTGGCACAATTATTATAAAAAGTATTGTTTTGGGGATACCACCACATATCCTATTGTTAGAAACTGTGATTCACGGTCCTCTTGAAATTTTTGCCTTCTGTTGGCTTGGTATGTTAGGGTTAAGATCAGCCAAAATAACTTACATATTTTTCAAAGATGGAAGTATATCTACAGTTATTCTGCCCAAGTTATTAGAAATTATGGTACCAATTCTCCTTTTGGTAACTGCTGCCTTTTTAGAAGTTTGGGCAATGGCTTATTTGGGAATATGAAATGAAAAATCATCCATTAAACATACAACGCAGAAGATTAATATCATTAGCCATATTTTATTTTATGCTTAATTTAACTGTGGGATTATACATTAATTCACAGTTAATTGATGCTTTAGTAGATAAACGTGTTACTTTCTTATTTTCGGTAGCAACTGCTACTATTGGTATTAAGGATGCAGTAACAATTATTCTATTTATATTACTTTTTGGTTTAGCTTGGGCTTTTTTAAAGATTGCTGGTGTTGAAATAGATTATCAAGATCTTTATGAACCTATGTTTTGGTTTATTTTAGTAGCTTGTTTAAATGAGATTATACGTTTTTTTATGGCATTTTCAGTTCTTAAACCTATAATGCACAACTTATTGTTCACTAACTATAAAGAGTATCTGAGCTTTTTAAAAATAAGATTTCCTCATACATTATGGATCAAATACGAACGTATTTTAGATAACTCTTTTATTATAACAGGACCGTTAATTTTCGGAATAATCTTTTTTATTCGTAATAAGA
>DASQZP010000628.1:0-8210 GCA_035638655.1 Bacteroidales bacterium | reverse complement strand
GCATTCTGAATAATGCGAAAAAACTGATCCTCTCCGACATTTTCAGATTGCTGGAACATCATGTGCTCAAAGAGATGTGCAAATCCCGTATGTCCCTTTGATTCCCTGTTCGATCCCACATGATACTGGATGGCAAGTGATACAATCGGATCAGATTTATCGTTATGTAATATAACTGTCAAACCATTATCCAGCTGGTACTTAACAAAATCAATTTTTAAAGCTTCTTCCTGCTTCTTTTGGGTACAGGATGAAATTGCTAAACTAATTACAAGCAAGATCAAAACCTGCCTGACAAATGATAAATTTTTCATCTTTTACTTTGGTTAGGGTTAATAACGATACATAATTATTTAATAAAACAATGTTTTATTCACAAGATCTTTAAAGCAAGTTGGATTAATTGTCCCTTAGATTATTAATTTTAGCTTTATTTAATTGTTAAAGTTAAAAAAATGAATGAATTGAGATTTATTTGAGCATGAAAATCCGGAAAATATTTTATAGTTCTACAACATAAATTTCAGTATCAACCTAAAAAACAATAGTATGTAAGAAAACTGGTAGGCTTCAACTTAATCAAACAGCCACATCTTCTTCTTTTTCGAACTTATTTTTGTTCTTCTCTGATGACATAAAGGCTATGCCAAATGAAAGCGGACCAATACGCCCAAGAAACATCATTAGCATAATGATAATTTTTCCTGCTGAGGAAAGTGAGGAGGTAATGCCTCTGCTTAGTCCGACGGTACCCAATGCTGAAGTTCCTTCAAAAATAACATCAAAAGTAGATTTTCCCTGCTCTGTCATCAATAGAAGATAGATGCCTGTGACCAGGATAGTCATATAAAAGAAGAAGCTTGCCACTGCCAGTCTCATTCTGTGTTCAGGAAAACTGTTGCCAAAAAGAGCAGCTTTTTTACGTCCGGAAACAATTGATTTCATTTCAGCAAACAAGGCGGTAACAGTGGTTGATTTTATGCCTCCACCGGTTCCTGAGGGTGAGGCGCCAATAAGCATAAAGATTGTCATGAGAAAGAGTGGCGCATGAGGAATAGAGGCTACCGGATAAGTATTAAAGCCTACAGTAGTTAATGCTGTCATACTTTGAAAAAATGACACCAGCAATCGTTCTCCAACAGAAAGCTTTTTCAGGTCTTCAACACTCAGGAAAAAAATCAGAGTTCCTGCCACCAGCATGATCAGGGTTACACGCAGAATGATGCGGGTTGTGAAGGAGAAATCTTTTTTGTGGCGGGTTATTCGATCGTAAATTTCTGTAAACACAATAAACCCGAGACCTCCAGCAATTGAAAGCAAGGCAATTACCAGGTTCAGTGCAAGATTATTACTGAATTGTACAAAACTGCCGGGAAAAAGACTGAACCCGGCTGTAGAAAAGGCTGAAATGCTGTGAAAAACAGCCGACCAAACAGGATGGCTGATTCCTTTGACCTGAAAAATGATATACAAGGCAACAGCGCCCGCCAGTTCAATAGCTGCAGAAAAATATACAGTTTCTTTTATAAAGTGTACGATATTAAAATTCTCCGGAAGATTAAATTCATCATTTAATATTTTAACTGACATCTTTGATATAGGCTTCTCTCTTGCCAGCATAATGAATGAAGCCACGGTCATATAACCCATACCGCCCAACTGGATAAGTAACAAAACAATCAGTTGCCCGATAAAATTATAATGGGAAGCCACACCCACAGTCACCAACCCTGTGGTAGATAAAGCTGATGCTGAAATAAAAAGATTGTCCAGAAAACCCACATGCTCTTTTTGCGCAAATGGCAGACTTAGCAGACCCAAACCTGCTATGATCAATAAAAAATAACCCAGTATTAACAATCTGCCCGGGCTTGCCTGCCTGATTATCCTGTCATAATATCTTGTTATTTTTTCTTTAACAGTATTGAACCTGCTTTGCTTCTTCTTCTTTTTCTTCTTTTTGGAACCTGCCATGAAATAATTATAAAAGATGATCTTTCAATAACTCTCACGATTATAGAAACAGGTGTAAGAAAGCGATGTTCAATGCTCATACAGATAAAAAGATGCCGGCTTTGAAACTAATTTCAGTTCAAAGCCGGCAATCATTGATAAACATTTCATCAACGTTTCAGTACCATCTTCTGAATGTTCCAGTAATTCTCACTGCCATCAGCAGGTTTGGCAGAAATCGAATAGAAATAGATGCCATTGGGGCGTCCGGCTGTTTTCCAGGTATAATCATGCTCACCCTGATTTACATCCAGTTGCTTAATCATAATCTGTTCACCCAGGGCATTAAATATCTGCAGGATAACACGGCACTGAACCGGTACACTGTACCTGATTATAGTATAATCGCTAAAAGGATTCGGATAATTTCTGTACAACATAAATCCTTTCTGGTTATATTCGTCTATTCCGGTTGAATTCTGACATGCATCTCCGATACCGTCATTATTGGCATCTGCCTGATCAGGATTCGCAGTTGTCATACAATTATCTGCTGTATTAATTACACCATCTCCATCCAGGTCATTGTCACACACATCTCCTGTTCCGTCGTTATCAGTATCCGCCTGATCTGGATTATACGTGTAGGGACAATTATCAATGTCATTGGGAATTCCGTCTCCGTCACCATCGGCTGTAGCTTCGCAGACATCTCCAATCCCGTTTGAATCAGCATCCATCTGATCAGGATTGGCAGTATAAACGCAATTGTCATCCACATTGAGTATGCCATCTCCATCAATGTCATCATCACATGCATCACCCGTTCCATCACCATCCAGATCATCCTGTGACGGATTGTACGAAAGCACACAATTATCTTCACTGTTCACGATACCATCCCCATCTGTATCATCATCATTATTAATGGCAAACGAAGCAGTATCAGCAACCCGGAATGTCCAGTTAACAGTATCCGGCATTATGTTATCATGCATATCGTATATCCCGGATACTTCCAGTTTAATCGTATCGCCTGAAAGGTCATCATTACCGGGTTCAGGAACAATGATAAGGGTATTACCGTTGCATCCGGTATAACCGCTGTAAACTTTCCCTTTCGACAAATCATGAAGGGTAATGTTGTTGGTTGCAATCCTGTCACAATTAATTGATTCATTAAAGCTCACAGAGATCACATCACCATTGTCGTATACACCATCTGCGGGTTCAGGAACACCAAACAGTGCAGGTCCGTTCCTGTCAATAGTACCTGAGATGGTGGAGGAGTATCCTGCTCCATCACTGCATTCTACTTTAGCTCTGAGGTCAAAGTTTCCGTCAGGAATATCCGGCAGGTTCCAGTTGAAAACAGTGTACTCATTGTCGAGTGAATTATTATCAAAAGTCACATCTGTTTTCCAGTTATTTGTGCCGGCAGGTGAATATTGCAGGCTGACCAGTGTCAGTTTATCCAGTTCGTAGCCATCGAGCCTTATTTCCATCTGGTTGCTGTCATTCTGGTTAATAAGCCACCCGTTGTTGGGTCTGCTAATGGAAACAGCACTGCAGGAGCTTTTAAAATGCGCACTGAGGTTAATTGTATCTCCAATTGCAGGATCGTCACAGCCCGATTGCAACACAAACTGCAGGTTATTGTAATCAAAAGCAGTGGGGCCTCGTTTCACTGTAATCGTAGCTGTTGCAGCAGTTCCCGGATCAATCTGGTAGGGCGTTTTAAGTCCGCCCTGAACAGGACTTCCACCGAGTGTCAGCATGGCGCCATCCGGGTTACTTTTTTGCAGAAATATGAGGTTGTACATACGGGATTCATCACTCTGACTGATATTTCCCAGACTCAACACATAAGGTATGGCTGCATTCGGATTTTCCTCAAAGGCGGTATATTTGTCGGAAAGCAGCTGAACGCCTTCGCGGGGCTGTGTTCCAGGTTCCCAGGGACAACTGCTCCGGCCACTGACCAGTTTAAATACAGGTGTACCATATACTCCGTCAGACAGGATATCTACACTGTAAAAATCGCCCGCATCATCATCTTTGAGCGTATAACCTGTTTTTGTGGTGGTTGTGAGTGAGCTGGTTTTTGAATTTCCGAGGTCCATTCTGAAAGTGGCTTCAACCCCTCCGCTAAAGCCAACTCCTCCAATTTCAAGACCTGCTTCTATTGCAACCTGATCATTAACAAACATATTGAATTCAACTGAAGAGATCTGCGTAGTTGTAATTTCTTCTGTTGAAGTATAATCAACACCAGCACTAAAGGACCTGTTTTCAATAAAGGCAGCTTTTTTCTTCTCCTCTTCATTGTTATTGAGTGTCTGCTGCCATACTTTTATCTGGTTTTCATACAGTTTTGCAGAATCGGAGCCTTCATTCTGGTAAAGATCTCGCAATTGAGTAAGCTGAGGAATCAGCACATTACGAATATGATCTTCAGTATACATGAAAGTGGTATTGAAACTTTCAGTACCCATAATTATGTCAACCGATTTATCAACTGAACATATCGTAGAGTCAAACTTTATAATATCGGTAAGGGCATAGATCATATTCAGGGAAGAGCCTACAAACACATCACCATTTTTACCTGTAATATCCGAATTGCCGGAAGTGGCAAAATCCTCAGTGTTGGTTATATTCAATCTGAATTCATCCGAAGTACTGATTGAGGCTCCCACTTCCATACTGGCTTTTATACTGCCCCATATCGATGTTTCAACAGTTACACCAAATCCAGCTTCAAATTTTACACCTGCCTTCAATTGATCCCAAACAGTAACCGAATTATCCTGTTTGGCCATAAAGCTAACCGCCTTTTCGGTAGAAGTTCCTTTGCTCATAAAACTAAAACTACCATCCCCCGGTGGATCACGCAGAATAAGGAAAGGTATTTCCGGGGAAACACTTACAAATGTTTGCTCCCTGGGCCTGTTTCCTGTAATCAGTACTTCCTGGCTATAGTCGTCAGTCTGTCCTTCAACATTGGCGGTTATCTGTAATAATTTTTTGTAGGGAGCAATAATGTTCGGATTGCCCGGTATCAGATCATAATGTGCTACACCGTCCTGCAGCATGAGCGTATCAACTTTCACACTACCGTTCACCAGGCCGTTGTAAATGATAACGTAACCAGTGTCAGTCAGACAGGATTGATCACCAAAAGCTTCCAGCACGCTAATTTTAAGCGGATAGATTCTGTTCTGCTGAACAATGGGAATATCCCTATAATCACCGCAACCCATATTATAAAAACCATCAACCATTATGGAAGGAGCTTTTCTGTAAGTGAAATTGCGGGTTACATCCCCATCTGTTAAATCTGCTTCCTCTGTATTGAAATACCCCTCAACTTCTGTTTTATCAGTTACAGAAGGATCGGATGGTGTAAACTCAACCAGTTCAACATAATAAGGTCTACCCGGCAGCCTCAAATGATAATATCCTGTTTCAGTATCCGTCATCACTGTGGTATCAAAGCAGCTTGCAGGATTAGCCTGACTGTAAATGTGCAGTTTTGCCTGTCCGATGTATATACCACAACTGGCCCATACATGGCCATCCAGCACGAAAGTAGCAGTATCTTCAAAATTAATCTTAATCAAATCCTGATCAATGTTATAAGATCTGGAAGCTGGTGCGAATGTGTGATTTTCGAGTACTGGTTTTATTGTATATTTCCCGGCATTCTCCACTGTCAGGGCATACTTGCCTTCAGCATCAGAAACGGCACCGGTGGGTAAATCATTTACTTCCATGGATACTCCGGGCAGGTTGCAGGTATCACCATTTAATACCTGATAGATATGTCCTCTTACTGAGAAGGAGGAAGTATCTGTAAAATTCATATTGGTACGGTAATTTCCTCCTTCTATTTGCTCGAGCGTAACATCAGAAAGAAAAGAAGGTGAAAATCCATGCTTTTCCTTTTTAGGGGTAATGGTAAATGTTGCACTTTCGTAATAATAGATGTGTGACAGTTCATAGTATCCCTGAGAATTGGTAGTGTCACAATAGGTATCCGTATCGCTTTGCGGAATATCATTTTGCCGCACGGCACACACTTCCACACCAGGCACTCCGGAATTACCTACTGTACGGACATAACCGGAAATCTTTCCATTGGGCATGCGGTGTCCTATTACTTCAGCCGGGACGTATGTTTTACCGGAAGCAAGCGGAGTAATTATGTAGGTATATTCATAGCCCGGGATACCAGTATCATCAGTATAATTGGCAATGGCAGCATCTTTCACATCAAGGCCAATTGTACTTTGTCCGTCATTTCTTTCAATTTTAATACTCGTGGCACCAATTGACTGCGGATTATTCCATGTAAGTACCACACTGGAAGTTTTGGCTTCTGCAGTTGGATTTAAGAAGAATGTGCTTCCTGTATCACTGTATCCCCAGGATTCCTGACCACCCCAGGATACGGTATAGGTTGTCACTTTATAAGTATGTGTTTCACCCGGTGTTACATCATAATCATACCATTCATAACTGGAAACATTGTATATACTGTCCACCAGCATATTGTCCCGGTATATTTTATAACCATGATTGCTATTGGGAACATCAGTTCCCTTATCCCAGGTTACTTTAATATAGGTATCAGATTCGCTGTCGGAAGCCTGCACATTGGTGGGGCTTTTAATATAGCTGGTGCTTCGGGTTATTGCACCGGTAGAATGCCAGTCACCGCTGCAGGAATATATGCAATCAAAGCTTGAACTGATCAGATAGGTATGTCCTGTGTATGGCGCTTTAAAAGTAAAAGATCCGGTTTGGTTGGGTCCCATTGAATAGTGAACACCAGTTCCGGAATAATTAGCAGCCGGACTTCCCTGCGAAGCAACGGCACTGGAAATGCCACTGCGATAAAAATAAATATTTATGCCCGAATGGCATGGACAACTGTTAGTAACTCCGGTCCATGTGAAATAGATATAATAATCACTGCCGTTTGACAGTGCGTTCCATGTTCCGGCATTCGTACTTTTTAAAACATGGCCCGTGGAGTCAGCCTCCTCGATTTTACCGGGTAATTCCGGATTTAGCTGTTGTGCATTGACAAATTGCGCTGTAAGTAACAGGGTAAAAAGGAAACTAAGCAAACCCCGCAGGGTTGTTGTCAGGTAAATGTTTTTCATAATAGGAAGGATTTAGGAAGAAAAGGTTAGAAAGGATGGTTTCGATGGTTAGGAAAGTAGGTTTTTCATAATAAACTTTACAAAATCCCTGTCTGATGACATGTAATTTAGTCAGCTGTAGGATTTTAATCTGCCATGGGTTACAAATTTCCGGCAGATAAGTAATGGCTATGGCAACACCCATGATTACATTCGTTTGATGCTATTTAAATGTAAAAAAAATACAGCCAACAATTTTACAAGTTACTAATTTATAGTCAATTTAGCAATTAATGCATCGATCTTATCCAGGAGAAAAAAAGGTGATCAGATTTAAGTTAAAAATACCTGAAAATATATGTTTCTTAGACTTAAACATTTTTTTTCGAATGAATTAAAAAAGATAAATATTATTTAGAATTATTCTTAATTGAAATTTCAGCAATGCGTTAATTAATGAAAAAAGCCCGCTTCTCAGTGAGAAACAGGCCATTTATCATCAGGATTTATGTTTTACTTTTCAGGTTTATTCATATTTACCTGAAGCGGTTTAATTTCTTCACCCCAGTACAAGGTTGTATGCGGGAACGGGATTTCAATACCTTCCCTATCGAAGGCAATTTTGAGTCTTCTCCGGTATTCTCTGCCGATGGTCCATTGCTGAATAGGTTTGGTTTTTAGCCGGGCCTTAATAACTACCGCACTGTCAGCAAACTGATCCACACCAAAAATTTCGATAGGTTCAAGAATGTTTGGACCATACTCTTCAGAGCTTTTCATTTCATCGCCCACCTCTTTCATCACCTTCATCACATGATCAACATCTTCTTTATAAGCAACCCCCATGTCAAAAACGATGGCCGACCATTCCTTGGTCATATTGGAAAGTGAATTGATTTTGCCATTCTGAAATACATGTACCGTACCTGAAAAATCTCTCAGTGAAGTAGTTCGGAGCTCAATTTTCTCAACCAGTCCACCTGTTCCGTTAATAATCGCCACGTCACCTGCCCTGATTTGATTTTCCAGTAAAATAAAAAAACCTGAAATGAAATCACGCACAAGTTCCTGTGCACCAAATCCTACTGCCAGTCCGAGAATTCCGGC
>DASQZP010000627.1:0-2292 GCA_035638655.1 Bacteroidales bacterium | reverse complement strand
ACCGATCTGCTGCTCCGGTCGCTGCGTTATTCTGAAAAATCCAAAATGATTATGGATAGTAGTCGTACTGAGATAATTGAAAGTCTCAAAGCATTCTCTGATGGTGTTAACCAATATATTGACAGTCATCAGAATAAGCTGCCGTTTGAATTTGCTTTGCTGGGTTATAAACCAGATCACTGGAAACCTGTTCATTCGCTCAATTTAATTGGTTACATGGCATGGGACCTAAAAGCCGGATGGAGTCAGATGATACTTGATAAAATTAAACAGCAAATATCAGAAAATCTTTACCAGCAGCTTCTGCCCCACCCATCCAAACAACCGGTATCTATCTACGGTAATTTTATGCCAGATACTGCTTCGCTGAATCTCCGCCTGGCACTGTTCAAAAAGACTAACATGCTGAATGATCTGGGGGTAACCATTTTCAACGGAAGTAACAACTGGGTGGTTTCCGGAAAAAAGAGTGTTACCGGTATGCCATTACTCGCTAATGATATGCATCTGGGCCTCTCGATACCAGGCATCTGGTATCAGATACATCAGGTAATTGAGGGAAAACTGAATGTCACCGGCCTGTTGCTCCCTGGTCAACCGCTTATTATCGCAGGGCATAACGACAGCATCGCCTGGGGAATGACCAATGTATATGTGGATAATATGGATTTCTATGAAGAAAAGATCAATCCGGAAAATCATTTACA
The DNA here is from genome assembly GCA_035638655.1 of Bacteroidales bacterium. GTDB lineage: Bacteria > Bacteroidota > Bacteroidia > Bacteroidales > DASQZP01 > DASQZP01. The sequence continues at coordinate 1,585 of DASQZP010000627.1, read as the reverse complement.
GTATGAAGTAGATGGTACCTGGAGAAACATGATTGTGAAAAAGGAAGTTATACGAATTGCTGATGGAGACAGTGCCACCAGGGAGTTGAAATTCACCGGCCACGGACCTGTAATATCTCAGTTTAAAGACATTAAGGATAAGACTATATCCATGCACTGGGTTGGCGATGAATACAGCAATGAATTCCGTACTGTATACTTGCTTAACAGGGCACACAACTGGTCGCAGTTTAAAAATGCTGCCCGAACTTTTCTGGCAGTAAGCCAAAATATAAACTATGCAGATGTCAGGGGCAATATTGGCTTGTACTGTTGTGCCGGCGTACCAATCAGGAAAAGAACAACAGGTTTTAGTATACTTCCCGGATGGACCAGCGAGAATGACTGGAAAGGATATGTTCCTTTCGAGCAGTTGCCTCATTCCTATAATCCTGACAGTGGTTTTCTGGTATCAGCCAATAACAAAACCGTTGATAATGAATATCCCTACTACATTGGCCAGTGGTATGCACTTCCTGACAGGTTTAACCGTATATCAGAAATGCTGAAAGCAAAGGATAAACTTTCGGTAGAAGATTTTAAGCAGATACAAACTGATCAGCATTCCAAACTCGTTCAAAGGATGAAACCAACCCTGGATTCGATGCTGAATCTGTACAACGGGGATGACAGTCTGATGCTTGCCGGAATTAATATCATGAAAAACTGGGATGGAGACATGAATAAAGACCTGAATGCTCCGGCTATATTTGAAAACTTTTACCTTGAATTCATTGACCATGTTTTCAGGGATGAGATGGGTGACAGGATGTTTGAAAACTATAAAGACAATACCTCGTTACCAAAATTTGCAGTAAATAATATATGGAAAGCAGGAAAAAGTAAATGGTGTGATGACATAAATACACCCGATAAGAGGGAGACCCTGACGGATATGACGCTCATCAGCTTTAAAGCAGCGATGGACACGCTTGCCGAGCAGTCAGGATCTGATCCTGCAACATGGAAATGGGGAGATATTCACCATCTCACACTCATTCATCCACTTGGCAAAAAAAATCTATTGAATAAAGTGTTCGGCCTTAATCGAGGCCCGTTCCCTGTTGGCGGAAGCTTTCATACTGTATGTCCATATTCATATCCGTTTGGCGACCCGTTTGAAGTTGATCACGGGGCTTCCCACAGACATATTTTTGATCTTTCGGACTGGGATAATTCCCGGACTGTAATTCCTACAGGAGAATCAGGTGTCCCTTCGAGTAGTTTCTATTGTAACCAAACCAATCTGTATATTAATAAAAAGTACCATCATGATTATTTTTCAAAGGATCAGATCATGAAACATGCAGCATTTAAAATGGAATTTACCGGAAAGTAATTAGTGTATTAGCACACAAATTAAAAAAGGTTTCTGATAGCGGGTTGTTATTAATAATAAATGCTATCAGAAATCTAAGTGTCCGGATCAAAATGTTCGAGAACAAAGCCTGTTCCGTTCTAAACGGGAGCGTGCAAAAATTTTAATCCGCAGTACTTTTTCAATTAGCAATTAGCAATTAGCAATTAGCAATTAGCAATTAGCAAT
>DASQZP010000626.1:0-4860 GCA_035638655.1 Bacteroidales bacterium | reverse complement strand
CCGAATTCAAGGAAAAAAGTTTTTCATATCCTACCGGAAAGCGTACTCGTAAGTAATGACCTTTTTCTTGCGGGTGGGAGATTTGGCTCTTTTGATTTTGCCTTCGGGTTGGCTTGCGTGATTGCGGCAAAAGCAAATGTGCCAAATGCGGGTCGGTCTAAAATTGAATTAAAAAAATTGTGCGGTGGGGGAATAAAAAATACCATAGGGTCGGCAATGAGTGTCCGGTTATCTTTTCATGTCAGTTATGTTAAAGAACGATTAAAGTTGGTTTTAAAATTGTCAGTTTCAAGTTTGCAGGGTCTTTCTTCCGCTTGCAGCCAACGGTTGGTACATGTTGTCGGGGCGGATTTCGGAGAGCGTTCCTGTCCGGTAGGACACGGAACTGCGATGCGAGAATCCGCATTTGGCGTACCACCGAACCCCGCCCTGCAATATGTACTTTGTGTGTGCCCTGCATGAGCAGTAGCACACACCTGTTGAAAGCTCAATAAATAATTGAAAATAGCAATTTTCTTTGATTAATGAGCACAGACAGGTGTTGTTTTTTATCCAGAGGGTTCACCCTGTGAAATATCTGCTTTGCAATTTCACAGGGTGAAAGTCCCTTATACGCAGGGGTAACGCCTTGAAGTATTAGCAAGTGTCAAGCTGGTTTATCGTGAGATATGCAGTAAAGGAAGACAAACGGCAAAAGTCTGTACTGACGAACAGGTATCGCAACAGATAGATATGTTGCGAGGCGCATATGAGGCATAATTGTTCGGGTAAGCAAGCACATGATTGTAAAGCCCAAAAGAATATCAAAAGGACATTTATGTAGATGCGACAGGAATAGACTGAAGGATAATGCTCTTACCGGGGGATGACTCCACTACCACGGGTTGGTATATTGGAGTAGTCAGCAGAGGTCATAGTACCCGATAGCAACGAGCCGGCATAAATAGCCGGAGGCCTCACAATTCGGGGAAGGACTGAACTTTAAATCGTTACTGATTTGTATAGGAGGTCTAATGGCCTTCGGGCCAGCCAGCCTTTACGAAAAAGTAACAGGAAACAATGATTTTAACCTTTTTATTCCAGAAGAATGAGAGAAGAATTGATTGAGCAGATTTTACAAAATGCTAATTTAACGAAGGCTTGTGAGGAAGTCATACGTAACAAAGGAGCGGGAGGAGTTGACGGTATGCAGGTAACTGAACTTAAAAAGTACCTTGACCAGCATCGCGGGAAGCTCTCCCAACAAGTACGTAACTGCCAATATCATGCACAACCCATCAGGGGTAAAGAAATCCCAAAAGGTAAAGGAAAAACAAGACTGTTAGGTATTCCAACAGTAGTTGACCGGATGTTGCAGCAAGCAGTACTACGTGTTATTTCGTTGCAGTACGAAATGGCTTTCTCAAGCTATAGTTATGGGTTCCGCCCCAGGCGAAACATCATACAAGCGACCAGTAAATCGCTCAACTACATCAACTCAGGCTATCAACACATTGTGGAGATCGACCTGAAGGGATTTTTCGATGAAGTTGATCACTGCTTGTTACTGGACCTGTTGTACCGGAAAGTGAAATGCCCCGTCACCATGCAGTTAGTCCGCAGGTGGCTAAGGGCGCCCATATGGGTAAACGGCAAATTAACGAAACGGAGAAAAGGTGTACCGCAGGGTAGCCCCATCAGTCCGCTACTGTCCAACATCATGTTACACGAGCTAGACACAGAAATGGAACGACAGGGCTTACGCTTTGTACGATATGCCGATGACTTTAGTATTTACTGCAAAACCAAGAGCGAAGCAAGGGAGAAAGGCAATAAAATTTACCTCTTTCTAAGAGACAAACTCAAATTGCCGATCAACCGGGACAAGAGTGGCATCCGGAGACCGGTAAACTTCACGATACTGGGATACGGTTTTGTTCCCACCTATCAAAAGGGGGTAAAAGGCCAATATCAGTTAATCGTTTAGAAAAGCCGCTGGAAGCAGCTAAAAGTCAAGCTAAAGAAGGAGACCCGGAAAACCACCCCGATGTCTTTCGATGAACGGATACAAAAGATCAAAGCGATCCACCGTGGCTGGATCAATAATTTCCGTCTGTCCAACATTCAGGGAAAACTGAAAGAGCTTGACGGCTGGCTAAGGAATCGCCTACGGTATTGTATCTGGCACCACTGGAACCGAACCACAGAGTGGTGAGCTCATGACCGGAGGGAGTAACAAGAGGGAGCGGAAACAGAAAAACCTGATACGGCTTGGTGTTAATCCTGTGGATGCTTTCAGGTGGAGCAGGAGCAGGTTGGGTGGCTGGGCTATCGCCCAGAGCCCTATCCTGAATACTACGATCACCGTTAATTTACTTTGCAAACGAGGTTACGAACCCATGTTCACATGGTATCAAAAAATCGTTCCTCATAAATTTACTCCAACGCTATTTTCTATTGTTTGATGAACCGCCGTATACCTGCCTGCCGATGGACGTCAGTCAGGCAGGCGAGGCCCGTACGTACGGTGGTGCCTGCCTGCCGTATGCCTGCAGTCAGGCAGGTGAGAGGTTCTCTCCATCAGTGATTACTGGTGGGGCAGCCTACTCGATTAGCACACGTAATTATCCTTTTTCCAGTAATTCATTTATCTTAGTTTCTGTTTGCTTATCACTTGGGCGAAGGTGAGAACCTTGTTCAATAATGTTACCTTCTTTGTCAATCAAAAAATAACAAGGTATTCCTTGAACATTCATTGCGTTTCTAAAATATTTACTTTGCTTGCTATTTAAAAAGTAGTGTTGTCCTCCATTTAATTGGAAGTTTGATAAGAAACTTTTCCAAATCTTCTCTTCTGAGTCAATGCACACATAAACAAACGAAACATTTTTATTTTTAAATCTTTCCATCAATTCTTTTGAATAGGGCATTTCTTTTCGGCAAGGCCCACACCAAGTTGCCCAACAATCAAGATAAATTACCTCTCCATTATTTTCGTTTAGGATTTTATTTACTGTTTCTTCAACGGGTGTATTCTCAATTTTTTTCAAAACCATCTTGGTCAACTCTTGTGGATTATTTATTTGCTTGTATGTTTTCTTGTAATTATCCTCTAAGGCATTAAAAACAAAAGGTTCACTAAGCTTTGATTTCAAAAGTTGTTCATTCTGCTCGTAACCAGTTAAAATTCTTTTCTTAAACTGAGTTGAAAAGTAGTCTGCTATTATCAATTGATTTAATAAATTATTGTCAGAGTTTTTATATAAAAAATCAATTATTAAAGAATCGGTATTGACCTTCCCTTTTTCAATATCTGTCATGATTGGTGAAAATTCTTTTATCATCATTGGTGTTAATACATAACTGAAGTAGTTATTAACCCTATTTTTTATGATATACCAACTGGTTAAGTCATTCTTTGAAAAGGATGAAATATCAGGGTCATAATGATGATAGGATTCTGATACTTCATTGTCATAACTATAATCACCCATATAATAATAGTAGGTTTGTGTAGCAAAATTTTTTATCCATTCGCGTGCTTCTTCTGTAACAGAGCGTGCATTAATAAATGAATCAGCCAACGCCAGTTGCTTATCTTTAACTTCATTTAATACCTTTAAATAATCACGTTCTCCCAGTTTATATGCAGTTTTAGTATTCACTGCATCATACCCCAAATTATGTTTTTCTCTCGCAACTTGAAATTGAATTATTTGATTGTTCGTTTCGGAACCATCTCCAGAAAATCTAACACTTTCCATCAAAGGAATTTGCTTCTTGTTTGCTGTAAGTTGTATATGAATACTGTCGTTTGGATGGTATATGAAATTTAGATTGGCAAAAGTCATTTTATCCAAAAGCATTGCATCTAAAGATGTGAAAGTTTTAAAATTAAAAGAGAAATAACCATTACTGTCAATTTTTAGTAATTGTCTTACATCATCATATCCTGGCTGCTTTATGAGTAAATATAATTCAGCATTACTTCCGTTGTAATTTTCAATATTTCCCGATATTGTAACTTTTTTTTGTCCTACATTTTTACTTTTATTGCAACTAACTAAAAAAGTTGTCATTGAAAGCAATAAAATAAATAGTGTTCTATACATATGTGTCTTCAATTTTTATGTGTGCTAACGGGAGTCTGTGAAATAACCCCTTTTCACAAAATAAATATAGTCATTAATGTCCTTTGCAGGCTTTTTAAGCACATAAAATTTTCATTTATTTCAAATTGCAATTTTGTATCCTGAAAATAAAAATCCATTATTTGAGCTTAAAATGAGCCGTTTAAAGGCCAGAAAATAAGGTAAACAGCACTCCCTCAGTGCTTTAATAAGTTTCTGGATGCCAAATATAGAAATACACCGCCTCAAGTTATAACCAATAAACAGGATTCCAACTTCTCCGAGTACCTTCTCTTTGCCCCTGAGGTTGGTGTAAGTATACCCCCGCTGTCGCTTCAGGGTGCCAAACGGGTGTTCGGTGATCTGTTGACGCTGCCGGTAATAATCCGGGTTTGCTGTTACCCTTTGTGCATTGGCTTCTATCACTTCAGCATATTCGCTGCGGTCAATATATCGTCCGTTGGTCTTGCTCTTTGTACATAGGTGTCTGCTCTTGCAGTTCTTGCAACCTGGGGTTGTATACCGTTTAAACCGGTAAGCGCTTACTCCATTTCTCCTTTTGTCACTGCGTTGTTGCCATCTCCCGTTTGTATGCATCCGATGGCTTTCCGGACAGATATATACATCCTCTGCAGGATTATAGATAAAATCTGTTACAGGGTACAATCCAATGTCTTTGGTAGCAGGAGCTTTGGGAGAGACATAGGTGATAATCTCATGTTTTTCACATTGTGCCAGTTGTTCTCCGGTA
>DASQZP010000625.1:0-2071 GCA_035638655.1 Bacteroidales bacterium | reverse complement strand
TTGTTACAAAAGGCCCCGACCGTGTTGACTTCGTGTTGCGTGATCCTCCCGGCTCAAACAGCAGCAGTTATGTAGAAAAAGGATTTACCCTGGAACGCACAGAAACCAAATCACGCAATAAAGGTTTTGATGCAAGTTTGGGTGTATTTGTTGCATGGGGAGAAGAAAACCAGGCAGGTCCGGTCAGTAGTCACGAATCAACCTGGGAAAATAACAATACATTTACTCAATCAATTTCATTCAATAATGGCTACAGTACCAGTGACAATCCTGCCTACACAGGTGATATGGGAGATGTGTTTTTTGGGACTTCCACCAATATTACCTATGGTTTGTGTAAAATGCTGGGAATTTTTCCGGTTGACAGCTGTAATACCGATCTGCCCTCGATGGACAGTACTTACCAGGGATACAAAATAGGACAGATGTATAATTTTGCCATGGGAGATGAAATAGCTACCACTTTTGTATATACCCAAAATCATGTTGAAAATTACCTGCTACCCGATCTGATGCGGATGAGAAATAATTACTTCTCTACAAATCCTTCGGTTTATGCATTAAACGATGCCCCTTACAAAGACAAACTGGTACCTTCAAAAGGGTGGTACACTTATAATGGCGGACAGGAGATCGATTCTGTTGAATTTTACCAGGCAGCCATCAATGCATGGGTCAGTGAGTTGGCAGTAAATGAACTACAGAAGCTAATTGCCGATGGTGATATCAGAAAGAGCTATTCATTCAGCATTGATAATGAATTCTGGGACATGGTATCCATGCAAACTGTTAACTTTTTAGGGCTACAGGCTTTTACAATTACAGTTGGTTATGGTAAATCACAGGTGAAAACTGTTGTAAACAGAAAACTTGACCGGACACAACAATATGTGAACTTACAAGATTCCGTAAATAATTCGGGAGTAGTAAGTGATATATCAAAAATATTTGATAAAAACATAAGTTTTGATGCAGGAGCCTCATATGAAGGCAGTATGACTTCATCAATGGAAACTTCGGTGGAACACACCTATGAATTCCAGACCAGTCACGGTTTTGAATCTGAAATTAAAATTGGAGGGTTTAAAATACTGTTTGTTAAAATACCGGGAATGATAATTGAAGCTTCAGCACATTATAACTGGGGTGGCTCAAACACTGGTGAAACCGGATCAACACACGAAAGTACGGTTGGATATACGTTGGCCGACGAAGACCAGGGTGATTATTACACGGTGGATATTGCAAAGGATGAGTACGGCAACGGTCCTGTATTTATTAAAAGGGGCGGACAAACTTCCTGTCCTTATGAAGATGTTACCAAAACAAAATACATTAAACCCGGTACCGATATCGGCAGTTCTACCATGAGAATTGAAGTGCCAACCATTCAGGCCGACCAGTCAGTGCTGACCAATGTGCCTGAGGATATGCCGGCAGTTTTTACAGTGAAGCTCGGTAACGAGAGTGAAGCTGAAGCAGATAACTGGTACATGCTTGACGTGGATGCAGCCAGCAATCCTGACGGGGCTAAAATTACCATGGACGGTTCTTCCCTGAACAGCGGAACAGCAATAATGATACCTGCAAATACCCAGTTGACAAAACATATTGAATTCAGAAAAGGATTGCAGGATGTAAATGATTATAGCAACATCAGGTTGATCCTGCATTCTATGTGCCAGTATGATCCGACGGATGATATTGCTGATATTGCTGATACAGTTGAGCTCTCTGCCTCTTTTATTCCGGTATGTTCTAAGGTGAATGTCATCAGTCCGGATAATAACTGGCTGGTCAATCTTGCAAGCCAGGATACCCTGCAGGTACGAATCAGTGATTATGACCTGCAGTCGTCTACCTTGCAGAAAATTGCCTTCCAGTATAAGGCAGCATCAGATGCTTCGTGGGTTACCAACACCATGATGTTTAAGGATACAACAGGTTACAGCGCATTTTCAGGCACAAAATACCTGATAGGCGATAATCCGTATATCTTGCATAAAATGGGTATGAACAATCTGAGTGACAGAATATATCAGATTCGTGCAGTTTCGATGTGCAGTGACGG
>DASQZP010000624.1:0-3633 GCA_035638655.1 Bacteroidales bacterium | reverse complement strand
CACTGCCTTCGGGATCAAAAGCCAATGACAACACAGTAGGCCTGACAGATCTCAGCAGATTCAGCACAGGCTCAACATCACGTTTGATCTTTGGCTGTTCTGTAAAAATATCCCCCTTGTAAAACCCCAGCCGCAGATGATGAATATTTTGTTCCTGTATGCCGTAATGCGCCCAAACCAGTTCTTCTTCAAATTCACGAATCATACCCTTCAGCTGTTGAATTTCTGGTGGATTCTTGGCTCCGTCATAGCTCTCCGACAATGTACCAAGTATACTGATGATTGTCTCCCTGAGTTGTTCGCGGGTATGTACCTTGTATATTTCCAGGATTGAACGAATCACGCGATGACATAAGCCCCTGCGTCTTTCATATTGTTCGCCTGCAGCCACCTTGGTCAGATAATGATATACATCTTTATCCCATTTGTATTTATAACCTACATCAAAAAAATCCGGATATTTGATCATCTGTATCATTTCTTCCTTTAGAAAGAAAAGGGTATCTTTCAGCACATCCATCAGAAATTTGTTGGTGACGGCTGTGAAACCAGAGGTCATTACTGCAAAATGGGAAGAATTTGACGGTTCTTTTAAGTGTTTGGAAATAAAAGGCAACATGCCCAGCATAATGTCATCATGATGAGGGCCTGTGTGTAAAAAAACCTGCTGCTCTTCAGTTTTCATCCCTCTCAGCAGCTTAGCCTCTATGCTTTTTACTACAGCGGGTACTGTCATTTTACCTAACCCGGGAATAAGTCTGCAATAAGGATCCTTTTTAAGGTCATCAACTGTCAGGTGATGACCATACTTAAACAGTTCCTTGCACAGATTGATCACGGCTTTATCTGACTTTTGCTGATTCCATTCTCCTGAAATAAAATACCTGTTAATACTATATTGAAGACCTGACGCCGCCCCTTTCGTAAGATAGAAACGGCTGCCTGCCAGTTCGGAGAGATAGGTAGCAGGATAAATATTTGTTGGTTTTTTTTCAGCGGAAGCACTGACAATATCTGCTTTGGCTTCCCCGGCAGCAATGATGATGGCTGTTGTTTCCGGATTATAAGTAATGGTTTGTAAACCAATGGTAATAACCAACCGGTTAGCTGATACCTCAATTCCACCCAGATCAGAGGCTGCCACTGCCTGGGTCTCATAATTGGTCCCGGTGAGCCGGGTAGTGGAAAAATAATCCGAACCCCTTGTGTTAAAAGCAATATGACCGTCCGGACCAATTCCCCCGAGAAAGAAACCAATTCCTCCCATATTTCTTATTTTCTCTTCATAGTCACTGCACCAGTTATCAATCATATAAATTGCCTCGCGCTGGAGCTGCTCATTAGCAGTCCGGCATTCACGGGTACGCAGCGAAAGATCGACCTTACTATCCGGAAAAATTTCTGAAAAATGTCTATTCTCAGGAAGAGGGATCTCTTCAGAATTGATGAGGAGCGCCTTACTTTTATCCAGGCCGAAACCGTTCAGGTAAAAATTAATCACATAATTGTAGAAACTATTATGCTGATAAGGATATACAGGATAAAATTCATCAATCTGAACGAATCGCAGCTGATGCAACCCTGGTTTTTTTTCTTCCGGAAAATTATATCTGCCCAGTATATCCCGGATCTCCGCGCTTTCCCAGTTTTGCAAAATATATTGGGTCCATTTAATAAAATACTCAGGTGTTTTTCCGGTTGGCAAACTCACCACCCCCTCCGGATTCTCTAAACACCATTCAAGAAATCGCAGTGAAGTGATCAACCCCAGTTTTGGGAAATTATCTACTGTTATACAGGGAATATTTGTGTCGGTAACCTGCTGACCCGATTCATTTTGAAAAGCTTTTTCAACGGAAGAAAACAAAGGCCTTTTGTTCATAACAGAAATTATTTTGATTACCAGGGAAAAAACAGGTAATTGCTGTTTCATAAGTTTTGTTTTAACAGGCAATCCTGCACTATAAATTTAGGATAATTATGTTTGGTTTCCTAATCTACTATATCATAGTAGAGGATTGCAGGACCTGGATTTAAAACAGAAGAAATTTCTTGTTGTGACATTCCTTAATGTATTATTTACTCCTTTCATTAAGCCATTTCCCATAAAAAACTTTCATAACCTGTATGGTGAAAATTGGCGCCAGGCTGGTAATGCCAATCAGTATCCATGTTTTCAGCTGAAGATTTTCAAATGAAAGAATAGTATGCAAACCGGGAATCAGGAAAGCAATGATGATTACACCAAAGCAGAATGCCAGCGCCCACCAGATATATTTATTGCGTGTAATCTGATTGACAAAGATACCTTCATCAGATTCTCTCATACTAAAAACATGCAGTAACTGGGCAAAAGCCAGTGAAAAAAATGCTACGTTGTTGCTCACTTCTTTAGAGAGCTGCCAGTGATTATAAGCAAAAAGATATCCTCCTGTCACAAAAACAGCCATTATCAGTCCGTACACACCTGTTTGTATCCAGTTACGCCGGGTTATAATCGGTTCCTGAGGATCTTTGGGCGGGTTTTTCATTACACCCGGAGTTCCCTTTCCCAGTCCGAGGGCCAGCGCCGGGAATACATCACTCAGCAGGTTCAGGAACAGGAGCTGTAATGGTAGCAGAGGCAGATTAAACAGCGTAAAACTAATCAGCGCAATCACTACGATCTCGCTCAGGTGATAGGACAGCTGGTACATAATAAATTTTCTGATATTACCGAAGATTATCCTGCCCTCTTCAACAGCCTGCACAATGGACGGAAAGCTGTCTTCCTGCAGCACCATATCTGCCACTTCCCTTGCAACCTGTGTGCCTCTTTTCCCCATGGCGATACCAATATCAGCCTTTTTGAGAGCCGGGGCATCATTTACCCCGTCCCCGGTCATGCCAACAATTTCACCAGCTTGCTGGAAAAACTCCACAATATCAAGCTTCTGAGCCGGATTTACTCTTGCAAACACCCTGGTGTCCGATTGCTGATGGGAATTTAAATAATCTTCCAGTTCATTCCCGTGCACTACCGGCGGATCCGGATCATGATTCACCAGACCGGTGCTTTGTGCAATTTTTCTTGCGGTACCGGGATGATCACCCGTCACCATTACCGGGACAATGCCGGCGGTATGACATTTTTCGATAGCAGATTTAATATCTTTCCTGGGCGGATCAATGAAGCACACCAGACCTACAAAAATAAGGTCCTCCACAAATTCCTCTTTATCCTGGAATTTGGATTTGTCACCCTCAAGATTCCGGTATCCATAAGCCAGTACCCGCAATCCTTCACCCGACAAACGATCATTCTCCTTCAGCCAGTATTCCTTTTCTCTTTGATCAAGAGGTTCCCTATTTTTTCCTTTCAAAATAGCTGCAGACCGCGAAAGAATAGCATCCGCTGCTCCTTTGGCCGACAGGTATAATTTATTGTTTACCTCATGAATAGTCCCCATCATTTTTGTGTCAGAATCGAAAGGATCCTCATTGATCCGTCCGGCTGATCGCAGTTCATTATAATAATCAGCATTATAGTTCCGTGCAAAACGGAGCAGGGCAATCTCCAGCGGGTCTCCATCTGAATCTCCGTTATCTGAAAGACTGGCATTGTTGCACAATACAGAAATCCTGTACATATGG
>DASQZP010000623.1:0-7721 GCA_035638655.1 Bacteroidales bacterium | reverse complement strand
CGGGCAAATCACATGATCATATCACAAATTGCGGCAATGACGAGGAACAGAGTAATTGGGAAGGATAACAGGTTACCCTGGAGGTTACCTGCTGATATGGCTTTTTTCAAAAGTACTACCACCGGTCATCACGTGATTATGGGACGCAAAAATTATGAAGCCGAGAAAAAACCTCTTCCCAGTCGTACCAATATTGTTGTTACTTCTAAAGCAGATTATAAAGCTGAAGGATGTATTGTGGTACATTCAATCAAAGAAGGTATTGAAATAGCAAGGAAAGACGGAGAAAAAGAATGTTTTATAATCGGCGGCGGAGAAATTTACCAGGAATCACTTGAAATGACAGACCAGATTTATCTTACTATTATTGATACTGAGATGGATGGGGATGTATTTTTTCCGGAAATTAATTTTGATAATTGGAAAATCGTTCGTCAGAATGAATATGCTAAAGATGAAAACAATCCATTTGATTTTACCATCTATCTATTTAAAAGAATCAGAGAATAATCAGTCAATATTCCTTATTTTCCATTCGCCATTCTGAAAAGAAAGCTGGAAGGTTTTAACAGATTGTATCGTGCTTTTTCTTTTGTCTGCCTGATGCCATGTGGTTTCAACAGCAGCCAGTTTACCGTCTGAATACACTTCACCGGTTATGCTGTAGCCAAAAGACTGTGTATCCTGAATACCGGAAAATTCTTTGAGCTGGTGGATAAGGCTTCCACTTAGTTTATTTACCATGTCTTTTGCCTGTTTGCTCAATAATCCGTATGCATACAGAGCCGATTCAGCACCGGAAACTGTATCCTCAGGATTAAAAAGATAATAACAAAACTTTTCAACAGCGGACTCAGGAGTAGTTGCCTGTGTTAGTGTATCTTCCGGTAAAACCGGTGGAGCCGATATAATCATATCCTGATGTGCAGCAAGTTCTTCATCATTAAAATCAGTACCGGATGAATTTTTGCACCCGGATAAAATGAATAAAATAATAGCTGTTGATAAAAATATAATTAGGTTGGATTTTCTTTTCATTGTTTTTTTTCTTTTTCTTGTTCTATTTTAACGAATTAAGAAAGAGATTTGTTTGATTTTCTACAGTAATTTTTATCATCTTTTAACATGTTTTATTTTTCTTTTAAATTGAAGTTGGTTTCTTAACTGTCAGACACCTTATCAGGTTGTTTAATCTTTATGTCATTTTTTAGGGTTGCATAATAATTATTAATATCCCTGGAGGTGTCTGACAGTTTGAACCGCATATAATAAATCGGTTGCACTCATTTACTAAAAGCATCCATAACTGTCAGACACCTTATCAGGTTGTTTGGTCTTTATGTCATTTTTAGGGTTGCATAAAAATTATTAATATCCCTTGAGGTGTCTGACAGTTTGAATGTAACCCTTAAGATTGTTGAAAAGTATTTTCTGATGCTGAAACTAATTTTTTCTGCTTTTCGTTATGCTTACTTTAAGCTTAACTGTTTTTTGTTTCAAACTTTACCATTATGCGAAATTATTTATTTAAAATTTTATTATTTTCAGTAATAATTTTTTCTGCCGTATTGCAGACTTTTTCGAATGATTCTTTGTTTTTCAGGGAACTGGAACTCAGCATTGATACCTCAACCTATTATTTTACGAAAGATACCATTCAGTTCCAGCAACGGACGCAACTTGGGTTTCAATACAGTCAGAATACAGAAACCTGTGAGGTAAGAATATATCCAAAATCCTCCATGTTGATAGAGGACCTGGCATTATTGCCCTCCTCCGGATTCGACATACTTGATTCTGTACTCAATGTTAACAATGCATATTACAGGTTCCGGGTAAGATTTAAAGACCTTACAAATGCTGAGTTTTTAAGCTTTAATCTTTCTGTAAAAGAGAAAGGAGACACCGCTTCACATATAAATGTGGTCAATCTTTTTCCCTACACAACTACACAAGCCGGAATATTTCCTGCTGACGATGAGCTTTTCATTGGAGAAGAAAAAACCTTTGACCTGGTGACGGACAATCCTGAAAATATTAAACTGTTAACAGACTGGGTACAGACAGATAATTTTGATTACCGTCTTACTGCCTTAAATGGTCAGATTAAAGTGCATGTGCTACCACGTAAACTGGGTCGGCAGGTGCTGGAACTCAGGCTGAATACCAGAAGACCGTTTTTAAACAGCAATGGAAGTCCGGTATTTGACCTTCCGGTTATTTCGCATTCTTTTTCGGTTAAACAAAGCCGACTGGTATTTTTGAATATTGATAAGGGTGAGGTTACACTTGATGATCAGACCAGAATGGCAGGTATTGAAGTGCAACTGGATGATTATCCCTCCCTGCAGATAGGGAAAACATACCGGATAGAAGCGCAGGAAAAGCCCGGGGGAGCGCTTATTGCTGAACTGTTTACCCGCAGCAAGATCACCAACAACCGGGTTTTGTGCCAGTTGCGTGTTTACAATTATCATCGTAAGTCAGGAGGGTACCTTTATATCAAAGATGGTGACGAAGCAAAGTTTATTACTAATTTCAGCATTACACCAAAAACTGCGATTACCAAAATCAGCATTTTGCATGAGGGGGTCGACTGGACACAGAACCTGGATGTTCACCCCGGTGAAACGGTGGATATAAAAATTGAAGGTGAGGCCTTACATAAAGCTAAATTTCATTTTGAAGATGTGAAGGATGTTTCAACCGATTCTCTGATTCGAAATGAAAATATGGTGATCTATAAGATCAGGATCCCGATAGATATAACTAAAAAGAAAATTCAACTTTATAATCGCTCGGCAATTACCGGATATGCTCTTAATGTTGTCGAATATCAGCGGCCCAGACCATTCGATTATATTCTGGTCAATTACGGGGACATCAACCGGAACCTGGCTTCTCTGAAAAGTCCTGTGCTGTACAAACACACTGTTAAAGATGTATTTTTCAATTTTGTACCCAATCGCATTGATGACCAGGGACAATTGTACGGCAAACAATATCTCTCCATCGAAATAAAGATCACGGGAAGCAACGGACAGCTCATTGAGATGAAGACTATTGATAACCTGGTGGTTTGTCCGGGAGAGAACTCACCGCGTTACCAGTATTATGATCGCAAAAATTGTGTGAATGATGCTATTTCCCTGAATAGTTACCTGTCTAAAAAGACTTATGACCTGGAAGACTGGGCGAAGATTGAACTCACTGTCAAAACGCGTGATGACAAGTATGACGGCGAAGAAATTACCAAAAAGCTGGACATTATCCTCCAGAAAACTTATTCCTTTGATATTGATGTTTCTTTTCCTGCAGGTTTGATAACCTACAAAACCAAACCTGATGAATTTGGCGGGCTGGGAGTGAGTATGGCCATGATTGCCCAGTTTAGTTTTTATAATCCCAACAAGATTGCCAAGCTCAGGCCCTACAAGGTAGGGGCAGGCTTTGTGGCACTGAATGCTTTTAACCTTTCAGAAAACAATACCAGCCGGGATCTGGGAATTGTGATACTGGGAAGTATTCTGCCTGTGAAGAGCGGATCAAAATTGTCATTCCCGCTTTATCTGGGAGGAGGTTATCTCGTTTCAGAAAAAACGTGGTTCTGGCTGATTGGGCCCGGAATCAGGGTACAGCTTTGATAATATTTAACCAAAATAAGGGTTTTTTTGAAAAATTTTCTAAATTGATTTGGTAAATAAGATAAAATTGTCTTTATTTGCATAGAATTCAATTGTCGAACATTCCATAATATTTTCGCAATTGGTTTATAAAGAAGAGGCGAGAGAACAGGCTCAGAGACCCTCTGGCAACCTATCCAACAGGAAAAGGTGCCAATTCCTGACCATTCTATTGGTAAATATAAATTAATTGATGTATGAAAAACTCTAATTTTTTTACTTCCGATTTTATTTATTCCCTTGGTTACAATGCTGTTGTTAACGGTAGAATCCTTTTACTTTCGGCATTTTGTATGATGCATTACCATTGTACATGTCTTATGTGCCGCTAAGAATCCCATTTCTTTTTTATATTTCATTTTGTTATACGATGGATGGTATCTAAATGCCATCAGGTAATAAATGTATATTCATAAATTAATCATAAATCCTTAAAATCAATTTATCATGGCAGAAAATTTCAAATTTGAAACACTGCAGTTACATGCAGGACAGGAAGTAGAGAGTGCAACTCTTTCAAGAGCAGTGCCCATTTATCAAACCACTTCGTATCTTTTCAAAGACTCGGAGCATGCAGCAAATCTTTTTGGGCTGAAAGAATTTGGCAACATATATACGCGGATCATGAATCCGACCACCGATGTCTTCGAAAAAAGGATAGCAGCGCTTGAGGGAGGAGTTGCAGCAGTTGCAACTTCATCAGGACAGGCAGCTCAGTTTCTGGCACTTACCAATATTCTAGAAGCGGGAGATAATTTTGTTTCTACTTCGTATCTTTATGGTGGTACCTATAATCAGTTTAAAGTACAGTTTAAAAGACTTGGTATAAAGGTAAAATTTGTCGAGGGGGACGAACCGGCAAAGTTTGAAGCTTTGATTGATGAGAAAACCAAAGCAATCTATCTTGAAACCATTGGCAACCCGCGGTTTAATGTGCCTGATTTTGATGCGATAGCAGCCATTGCCAAAAAGCATGATATTCCGCTTATCGTAGATAATACATTTGGTGCTGGAGGATATCTGTTCCGTCCCATCGATCATGGAGCCAGCATAGTGGTTCAATCTGCAACCAAATGGATCGGAGGACATGGCACAAGCATCGGTGGTGTGATTGTAGATGCCGGTAACTTTAACTGGGCCAATGGTAAGTTTCCTCAGTTTACCGAGCCTTCTGAAGGGTATAACGGACTGAAATTCTGGGAAGTATTCGGCGCTGATGGACCATTTGGAAATATAGCCTTTGCGATCAGGGCAAGGGTAGAAGGGCTCAGGGATTACGGGTCTGCGCTCAGTCCGTTTAACGCATTCCTGCTTATTCAGGGACTGGAAACGCTGGCACTGCGGGTGCAGCGCCATGTCGACAATGCACTTGAAATTGCCAAATGGCTGCAAACGCAACCTGCAGTTCAGGAAGTGATCTATCCCGGATTACCTGAAAATCCTTACCATGAACTGGCTAAGAAATACCTGAAGCATGGCTTTGGCGGTGTGCTTAATTTCAAGCTGAAGAAGGGCGCTGAGGGTGCAGACAAGGTGATTAACAGTGTCAAACTCATTAGTCACCTGGCCAATGTGGGCGATGCCAAAACCCTGATTATCCACCCCAGTTCAACAACTCATGAGCAGCTCAGTCTGGAAGAGCAAAAGGCTTCCGGCGTAGAGCCCGGACTGATCAGGCTTTCGGTAGGTATCGAACATATCGATGATATCAAAGCGGATCTGGAGCAGGCTTTCGGGCAGTTATAATTATTTTTTAGTCAAAGGCATACTAATACTTTATAGACGCACGGTTGAGACGCACGGCCGTGCGTCTTTACTTGAAATGAAATAACTAAACCTGCAACCACTGATACCACTTATTCATACCTTCTCCTGTACGCACGGAAAGCTCAATAAACTCAAGCTCCGGATTAACGCGCCGGGCGTACTCTTTTGATTTTTCCATATCGAAATCAACATAGGGTAGCAGGTCTGTTTTGTTGATGATGCAAAGATCAGCGGTTTCGAACATGGTTGGATATTTGAGTGGTTTGTCATCTCCCTCAGTGACACTCATGATTACGATCCTTTTGTTTTCCCCAAGGTCGAAAAGGGCGGGACATACCAGGTTTCCCACATTTTCAATGAAAAGGATGGAATGATCCGGTACTTCCAGCTTTTTTACAGCCTGGTTGACCATATCAGCATCAAGGTGACACCCGTTGCCGGTATTGATTTGTATTACCGGAGCCCCGGCAGACTGAATTCTCTCGGCATCGTTGGTAGTTTGCTGGTCACCTTCAATAATAGAGAAGGTTAATTCTTTCCCAGGCTCTTTTATGGTGCGTTCCAGCAAACTGGTTTTGCCTGATCCGGGAGAGCTGACCAGGTTGAAAGCTATTATTCCTTTGGCTTCAAAAAATCCTCTGTTTCGCTCAGCCATCAGGTTGTTTTGCTGCAGTACGTCCTGTTCTACTTCAATATGCCGTGCTGAATGGTCATGTGTATGATGTTCGTGATCATGATCATGTCCATGAGGGTGGTCATGGGCATAGCTATGAATGGTTCCGTCTGCATGGGTATGAAGGTGTTCTTCTTTTTCACCCGGTTTTCTTATGATGACCCTGTTGTTTGGATCGCTGCAACCACATGTATCGCACATAATCAGATTTTTTTATTAATATTTTAAATGAGTGTCTGGAATCATGAATAAAACTTGTTTACTATTATAAATTTACTTTTAGTTTTATAAAAACTCCCTAAATTTACGTTATTTGAGAAACGTTTTTTTTTCATATTTAATTATTTGTCTTCAAGCCAGACGGGCTTTTACTTTTTCCAATTGATGAAAAAGTAAACAAAAAATCTAGAAAAGCCAAGGCTCCCCACTAGCCACGGCCGACCCAAAGTCGCGGCTTTTCGTCCACCGCGCCCTACTAATAGGCATTTATCAAAATTAGAAACCCATAACAAAATAAACACTACCATTTAATATTATTTTAGATAAATATCTATATTAAACATTCCCGATATTCATAATATTTTATTTTTTTGATAGTATCTGAAACCTGTTATTCAACTTCAATTGATTTTACCCGCAACTCTTTTCCTGCTGTAATTTCCGGATTAAACGTGCCGCATGCCGGGCAGGGGCTGAATACATCATCTGTTTCAAATTCATGAAAACATTGCAAACATTTGGCACGTCCAGTTATCACATTGATACTGATTTGCGCTTTATCAAGCATGGTTCCCCGTGTGGCTGACTCAAGTGCAGTTTTGAGTGCTTCCACAACTACTCCCGACAATGTACCTGTTTCAACTTCCACAGAAGTGATTCTCTCTGCATTTGCCTTTTTCGCTTCATTTTCTGCAATTTCAACAATGTTGATGGCCAATGAAAATTCGTGCATAATCAATTCATTTAACAGATCCTGGGCAGCTGTTCTCCTGCAAGCATGTCGACAATGCGACTGCCTCCAATTGATGTTTCCAGTACCACTTTGCCGGGATGATCGCTGACTACCTCGCCAATGATGGCACTATCTGTTCCCAGTGGATTTTCTTTCATCTTTTTAATAATTTGTGGTGCTTCTGCAGCACTCGCTATAATAACCACCTTGCCTTCGTTAGCTACATACAGCGGATCATAACCAAATATTTCGCAGGCTCCGACTACTGCTTCCTTTACAGGCAAAGCGGCTTCATCCAGCCTGATCCCAAAGTCATTATGCATTGTTGTTTCGCATAATACTGTGGCCAATCCGCCACGTGTGGCATCCCGCATAAACCTTATTTCGCTGAATGAACCAAGCAGTCCACTGATCAGCTGGTTCAGGCTGGCACAATCAGAATGCACCGTTGTTTCAAAATGCAATGATTCTCTTGCGGCCAGTACTGCGATACCATGATCACCGAGTGTGCCATTAATAATAACCTTATCTCCGGGATAGATTCCATTGCCTTTCACAATGCCGGCATGTTGCGGTTTAACCCTGCCAATGCCTGATGTATTGATAAAGACCTTGTCGCATTTGCCCCTGTTTACCACTTTGGTAT
>DASQZP010000622.1:0-3362 GCA_035638655.1 Bacteroidales bacterium | reverse complement strand
AAGTGTTGATGACACCTTAAGCGTAAATGATACGCTTGTTGTATTTGGCGATATGAGAATGGGTAACGCGACATCTTTGTTAATCAACAAGAATGCAATTCTGATCGTTAGGGGTAATTTTATTTCCGTGAATATGTCGATGATAAAAACTGATACCAATGCTTTTTTTGTAGTTACTGGTGATTTTATCAGATCAGGCACACTTTCAATGGGATCTTTTAACAATACTACCTGCCCAACCGGCGTTTTTATAGGTGGTTCGGTTGATTCATCCTATCTGGGTGCTCCTTCATACCCTGTATTTGATTGTCCGGGAAATATTCCCTATAGCAGCTCAGGGTGCAGTTACGGAAATATGACAGATCTTATGAACAGTTCCTTATCGTCGTTTTTGGAATCTACCTGTACCTCGACCATTGCAACCGCAGGACCCGACCAGTCTGTTTGCAGCAATTCCAGTGTAAAACTGTCCGGTAATACACCGGATACCGGAACAGGTTTGTGGACAATAGAAAGTGGAATTGGTGGCAATATAGTCAAACCAGACAATCCAAAAAGCCAGTTTAATGGGACTACCGGAACCACTTATATTTTACGGTGGGCCATCATAGACGGTCCCTGTATCAGTAGTGATGAGGTAACAATAACAATTAATTCCACTCCTGCTGCGAAATTGTCAGTTAGTGATAATACCGGAATTTCTTTGAATGACGGAATTATCTGTTCAGGAGATACAGCACAGCTGATTGCTTCAGGAGGAATAAATTACAACTGGTCGACCGGAGAAACCACTGCTGAAATTAAAAAGGACACTGCTGGAAGCTATTATGTGATCGTAACAGATACTAATGGTTGTTCAGATACAGCTTCTGTCCTGATTATGGTTAATCCATTGCCTCAGGCAGGTGTGAGCATTATTGATAATTCAGGCAGTATGCAAAATGACGGCCTCCTATGTGCCGGAGATACGGCATTACTGATTGCTTCAGGAGGAATAAACTACAGTTGGTCGACGGGGGAAACAAACAACAAAATTACTACTAACAGAGAAGGAACCTATTCAGTCAGTGTATCAGATACAAATGCCTGTGTAACATCCATCAAAAATAAGATTGAAATAATTTCCTTACCCGTTGCCGATGCAGGAACTGATGATATATCCTGCGGTCCGGAATATAAGTTGAATGCCTTATCAGTTGCCGGGTCAGGATTCTGGTCTGTGAGCCAGGGGCCAATTGATGCAATTTTTTTCCCGGGTAAAAATGATCCGGCTTCAATTGTAACTATCAGCTCATATGGCAGTTATATTTTTACCTGGAAGGTTGTTAATGAAGGTTGTCAGGCAAGTGCTGATGTCATGATTAATTTTCATGAACCGCTTGCTGCAAATGCAGGTAAAGATCAAGCACTTAATCACATCTTTACGGCAAGTATGGGAGCCGGACTGGATGCTTCCTCAACAGGTGAATGGAAATTGTTATCGGGTGCCGGTGTTTTTAATGACATAAATTCCCCTGATACAAGGGTATCTGGCTTATCACCCGGCAAAAATCTTTTTGTTTGGACAGTTAACGACGGGTATTGCCTGGCTTCAGACACCATGGTTATTGATGTCAATGATCTGTTTGTTCCACAGGTTATTACTCCAAACAATGATAACAAAAATGATTTCTTTGTCATTAAAGACATTGAGGAAAATACTCCGGTAGAGCTGACTGTATTCAGCAGATGGGGCAGTGAAGTATACTCCAGTAACGATTATTCAAACGACTGGGATGGCAGAAACAAGTATGGAACAGAGTTCCCGGAGGATACATATTTTTACGTATTGAAGTTTGCCGATGGAATAGTGAAGAAAGGATTTGTACTAATTAAAAGGTAAAATGCGACATGTAGTTATCTGCATATTGATTTTCCTGATTCCGCTTGCTGCAAGCGGGCAGCTTTATCCTGCTTCAGATTATTATGTGCGGGATGCCCTGATCGTTAATCCCGCGTATGCCGGTAGTCAGGATGCATTAAGCATTTCCATTTTTGATCGTTTTTCCTGGCTGGGTTTCGAGGGGGCACCAAAAACAATGTCTTTATCCATACACGCGCCATTGAATAATGAAAGAATTGGCCTGGGATTATTTATGACCAGCGACATAATCGGAATAACGAGTGAAACAAATCTGGCAGGAAATTATGCGCTCAGAATGGATATGGGTCGGGGTAAACTTGCCCTGGGACTGGGTTTTGGAATAAATATGCAACGTACTGACTGGGTTAATCTGGCCTTCCAGGATCCCGGTGACGAACTCCTGGTAAATAACGTGGTTTCAGGAGTTATGCCAAATTTCAGTTTGGGTATTTATTATTCAACCCGCGAATATTTTATTGGCCTATCCTTGCCAATGTTTCTGAGTAGTGAATTTGATGCGGGACAGGATAAATTTATTGTAAAGAATGATTTTAAGGAATATAAATATATCTTCAATGCTGGTTATCATTTTGATTTAAACCAGTATACGAGACTTCTTCCTACACTATCAGCAAAATATCAAAATGGGAATGATCTGCAAATTAATATCGGCTCCCAGGTAATTTTAAAAAGCAGATTTTGGCTTGGCGCATTTTACCGAAGTAATAAGATTATGGCAGGAGTATTTCAGGCCAGGATAAACGACCAGCTTCGGGTTGCTTATTCCTATGATTTTATGGTTGGCAACGGGGCTCCGTATAAATTTAGTTCGCATGAAGTAATGTTGAACTATGTATTTAAATACCAGACTAATATTACAGGGCCCAGGAAATTCTAACAAAATCGGAAATAAAGTAAAAACGAATTAAACATTTATTGAAAAACGCGAGATACATATTACTGGGAATTGCATCATTAATACATTGTTTTGTAATAGCACAAACAAGTAGCTACCAGGTGTCGCTGGTCCCTTTCAGTACACCTGTAAATGATGAATTTTCACCTGTTTATTACAAAAATGGAGTAGTATTCTGTTCCAACCTGAAAAATAATTCTTTAATTAATATTGAAGATGAAGGGGAAAATTTATTTAATATTTTTTATGTTACCAGGAAAGACAGCACTCACTGGTCATTTGCAAAACTATTGTCAAATGAATTAACTACCAATTATAATGATGGTCCGGCAACATTCAGTATAACCGGTGATACTGTCTATTATTGCAGGAACAACAATGTCTCGCCAAATCCGAAACATGTTACCGGTAATTCGAATACACTGGGAATTTATTCTGCTGTATTAATAGATGGTAAATGGTCCAAAATAAAGCGGTTCGATTATAATAATCCTGAATATTCGATTTTAACCCCAACCTTGTCACCTGACGAAAAAAGACTGT
>DASQZP010000621.1:0-12444 GCA_035638655.1 Bacteroidales bacterium | reverse complement strand
AAACTGGAATAAGAACTTCTGTCGGCCGGTACCGGATGACTTTTCAACCACCCACCGTCAGCATATCTATAAAAATTTAAACCGGGACTTACAACTGTATCCATATCTGCAAGATTCAACCCATGATTTGTCTCTTCCGTTGCTGAAGTGGCTGATTTATTAGTATTACATGAAATCCCCGATAGCATCAAAACAAGAGACAGGATTAAGAGATTAAGAGTATTTTTCTTCATGTTGTCTATGAAATTAGTCAATATGTTATCTATATAATATAAACTCCAAATGTAGAGATACGAGAAATCAACATTCTGTTTACTTAAATAAAAAACGCCTCATTAAGGAGGCGTTTTTTTAATACCAAAATATATCAGTTTGCTGCCCAGACATTTGCACGTTTATCAGGAGGTGTGTACATGTTATCACCTTTCTGAATATTAAAAGCTTTATAAAAAGCCGGTATATTTCTGACTACGCCATTTGTTCTGAACTTACCGGGTGAATGAGGATCGACCCGTAATCTGTTTTCCAGATTTTCAGGAGTATAGTTTGATTTCCAAATCCGCGCCCAGGCCAAAAAGAACCGTTGGCTGGGTGTGAAACCCTGGATTTTACCTGGTTCACCATGTTTTTTAAAATATTTCTGCAAGGCAGCGTAAGCAATGGATAAACCGCCATTATCAGCAATATTTTCACCAAGCGTTAATTTGCCATTAATATGTAAACTGTCAAGAACAACAAAATTATCATACTCATCTACTAATGACCGAGCGCGCTTGTTGAATTGTTCCCGATCTTTTTGAGTCCACCAATCGTGAAGATTTCCGTGAGCATCGTATTTACTTCCCTGATCATCGAAACCATGAGACATCTCATGGCCTATAACAGCACCCATTCCGCCATAATTTAGAGCGGCGTCTGCATTCGGATCGAAGAATGGCGGCTGTAAGATGCCAGCCGGAAATACTATTTCATTCATATTGGGATTATAATATGCATTGACTGTTTGAGGAGTCATGTGCCATTCATTGCGATCTACAGGTTTGCCCAACTTGTTGATCATCCTGTTATAAGCAAATTTGCGGGATTTTTGAACATTTTTAAAATAGGAGTCGGATGTTATATCTAATTTGGAATAATCACGCCATTTGTCAGGATAACCAATTTTGGGAATGAAAGCGTCCAATTTAGTAAGCGCTTTCTTCTTTGTATTATCGCTCATCCATGAAACTTGTTGTATTCGATCCCGAAATGCGGATTTTATATCATTAATCATTTCCATAGCCTTCTGTTTGGCTTCAGGTGGAAATGCTTTTTCTACATACAGTTGCCCCAAGGCAAAACCTATACCCCGATTCATTGTACTTAATACACGTTTCCAGCGAGGTTCCATTTTCTTAGTGCCCTGAAGAACTTTTCCATAAAAATTAAAATCCTCATTCTCAAAATTACTGCTTAAATATGGAGAAGCGGCATTGATTACATGCCATCGTAAATAAGTCTTCCATTTGTTAATGCTTACGTCATTCAACATTTTGTTCAAATTCTCCATGAATTTCGGCTGACTCACTATCACTTCATTCAAATTACTGACCCCCATATCCTGCAGATGATTTTTCCAATTGATATCGGGTGTTAATTCATCGAGTTTTGCTAATGTCATTTTATGATACGTATTATCCGGATCGCGTCGCTCCACTCTTGTCATTGAATGTTCAGCAAGATTTTTCTCAATATCCATAACCGTCTGGGCCTCTTTGTCAGCTGTTGCCTGTTTGTCACCCATCAATTCAAACATTTTAGCGACGTGGGTTACATAAGCTTTACGGATATGCTGGGATCGTTTGTCGTTTTTTACATAATAATCTCTGTCGGGTAAACCAAGTCCACCCTGTCCGATATAAGCTACCATCTTAGTGGCATCTTTATCATCCTGATTTACATAAAAACTATACATCGAACTCATGCCTTCACTGCGTAGAATAGCCAATGTTTTTAATAAAGCGGTTTTATTATCAATGCCATTAATTTCATCTAAAACAGACTCAACAGGTGTCATGCCTTGTTCATCTATTTTAGTGGTATCCATACCACTTATATAAAAATCACCGACTTTTCGTTTGACACTGCCTTTTGGAGCATTTGATGCCGCAGCACTATCTAAAATACCTTTTAAGATATCGATATTATGTTCATGAAGAATATTAAAACTTGACCATGAGCTTTTAGATGCCGGGACAGGATTATTCTTAATCCATCCACCATCGGCATACTCATAGAAATTTTGTCCCGGGCTAACAGTAGTATCCATATCAGACGGGTTAAACCCATTGTTGCTACTCTTCGTACTCTCAGACATATTACAGGCCGTAAACAGTATTATTGATAATAATACGGCTGTAAAGCTCTTCCATATTGAAAATTTATACATAGTTTTAGTTTACGTTAATATTGTTGATTTCATTAATAAACATACACATCGTTTGTAAATACTTGCGTAGTCCCTTTTGTTTCAGGACAACGCAAAAGTAGCCTCTTCTACTTCTTCTTAATGCTGAAATGATAATACTACAGTAAACGGTAATTTTACTTAAACTGCAATAGTAGATGATAACGCCAAACTAAATCAAGTATAGTGTATATAGCTGTATAGATATTACGATTATGCTATTATTACCAAATGCGTAGGTAACGACATCGAGTATTTAATATCAAGTCGTTATTATCTATTTAACATATAATTTTATATCATATCAGCTTATAAAGTTGCAAATTATTGTCAATAAGTTATACCTTACCCAAGTGTTCAAAAGGTTTTAATGTGGGTTTGTAAAGATACTCTAATATTTTAATATTAAATGGGTTGTGTCAGCATATAATCGTTTTATACATATCATCTTCATATCTTTGTTTATAAGTATATGCATTAACGCCAAAAGCGTCGCACAGAAACGTAATAAGATAGACAGCCTCAAAAAAATTACAACTCAAGCACTTCAAAACTCCAGTGTTGATACTAATAGTATTAAAACCTTTTTGAAAATATCCCGATATTATCAACGTCGTGATACATTAAAAGCATTGAAATATGCACGTTTAGCTGAAAAATGGTCAACTAAACTAAATTATTCGGTTGGTTTAGCCAATTCATATCGGTACAAAGGAAACGTTTATACGATACAGGGTAAGTTCAATAAATCATTGGTTTTATATGATAAAGCCCTGTCGATTTATAAAAAATATCATTATGAGAAAGGGATTGCTGCCAGTTATGTAGATTTGGGAGGTACATACAGTAGACTTGGTGATATCGATCGGTCGTTAGATTACACCCTTAAGGCTATTCCTGAATATAAAACCCTGAAAGATACTGCTAATTTATCCCGTGTTTATACAAACATTGGTATCTTTTATTACCAGAACAAAGATTATAAAAGAGCACATTCATACTTTAATTTGGCTCTTGATTATTTTAAAAATAAAAACAATCCCCAGGTTTTAGGGATGCTTTATAATAATATAGGAGTACTATTAAGGGACGAGAAAAAAACGGATGAAGCCTTGCACTATCATCTGGAAGCTGAAAGAATTCGAAAAAAGATTGGAGATATAAATGGATTGGCATTCAGTTATTTTAATATTGGGAATATATACAAAGACAAAAAGAATTATAAGCTTGCTTTAAAGTACCATTTCAAATCTGTCGCTATCAGGAAAAAACAGAATTATACCTCCGATCTGTCATATTCTTATTATGAAATTGGTTCAATTTATCTTTCAGAAAATAAATCTCCTAAAGCCTTAACATATGCTGATAAAGCTTTTAAGCTGGCAATAAAATCATCCTCATTAAAAAACCAGGAGAGAGCGCTCAATTTAAAAACTGACATATACAGTCATCTTGGACAATACAAGAAGGCTTTTTTATATAATAAGAAATACCATATAGTCAGAGATTCTCTTATTAATTATAAGAAATCGAAAAAATTTGCCGAGTTAACAAATAAATATGAGGCAAGAGGAAAAGAACAGGAAATAAAGCTGCTTAAAAAAGAAAAATCATTTCAACATGCTGAATTAAAAAAAGCTGAAACACTCCGTGACTCCCTGTTTTTTGGATCTGCCCTTTTATTTGTAACACTGATATTACTGACAACCGGATACCGGGCAAAAAAGAACTCAGAAAAAGAATTGCAACAAAAAAATAAAGACCTTGAGCAAGCAAATGACTTGATATTGCAGAATGAGAAAATCATGGAAAAACAGGCACTACAATTAAAGAAGGCCAATGATATTTTAAGCGAGAAAAATAAGCAACTGACCTTATTAGATGAAAGTAAAAATGATTTCTTTAGAATTGCCGCTCATGATCTCAAAAATCCTTTACTTGGTATATCCAGTTTAACCAGTATGATGCTCGATAATAAATATGATGATCAGAAATCATTGAAAAGTATCAGTGAACAACTTCAACTTATTCATCGATCATCTAAAGATATGACAAACCTTATCGGCCAATTACTAAAAGTAAATGAAATTGATTCCAATAGTCTAATTGTCAATACTACTGCCAAAAATATTACTGACCTCATAAAAGCTGTTATAGATCATCAAAAAACAATAGCCAAATCCAAATCAATAAACATATCGTATCAGACATTACCAGATGATCTGGAAGCCATCATTGACGAAACAGCATTTCGGCAAATACTGGATAATATTTTATCCAATGCAATTAAATTTTCATCATATGGACAACCGGTTTCCTTAAATGCCGATAAAAAAGGAGAAAAAGTTTTAATAAAAATAACGGATTATGGTCCCGGTATTACAGAAAATGAAAGAACAAAATTATTTGAAAAATTTTCCCGCCTTACTCCCCGTCCGACAAATGGTGAAAGCTCAACCGGTATAGGTTTATATATCGCCAAAAAACTGGTAGATGCCATGAACGGTGATATATGGTGTGAAAGTACTATTGGCAAAGGAACAACATTTTTTATAGAATTACCCGCCTCAGTTTAGAATAATCAAAATAATTGCCCTTAAACTATATTTATTTTTCTTTGCACTGACATTTTCCTGACCTTTATTCTATTTTAGAGTAAGACAAATAATTATTTATCCTACAAGGATTATGAGTAAACCAAAATTTATTCCTTTACCTGACTTCAGGAAAATAAGTCCTGATGATATGATCAAACGATCGGATGTTTTCTATAAAAAGATGAAAAAGAGAAGAACCGTCAGAGAATTCTCTAATCAACCTGTGCCACGAGAAGTAATCCTCAATTGTATTAAGACTGCTGCAACAGCACCAAACGGTGCCAATAAACAACCATGGCACTTTGTTGTTATAAGTAATCCTGAGATAAAACGAAAAATACGCGAAGCGGCAGAAAAAGAAGAATGGGAATTTTATCATAACAGGGCGCCTGACGAATGGCTGACCGCCTTGGAAAATCTCGGAACAGACGAACACAAACCTTTTTTAGAAGATGCTCCCTTTCTTATAGCAATTTTCAGTAAAAGCTACGGTATAAAAGAAAACGGTGAAATTGACAAGCACTACTATGTTAAGGAATCGGTTGGAATTGCGACCGGTATGTTAATTACGGCTATACATGAAGCCGGATTAGTTTCACTAACGCATACACCCAGTCCCATGGGATTCTTAAATGAAATATTGAATAGGCCCTCAAATGAAAAACCATTTTTATTGCTTGTTGTCGGTTATCCTTCACCAGAAACCCGTGTACCGAAAATTACTAAAAAATCATTGGACGAAATCGTAACCTTTATTTAATCGAACTAAAAAATAATCTATAGATTGAACTTATTATGAGTAATAATATTTCCTTAAAAGCTGTAATCAACACCTCAAAAGGTGATATCAACATTGAATTATTTCCCGAACAAGTACCAGTGACTGTAGCGAATTTTATAAATTTGTGTTCTCATAAATTTTATGACGGACTACCCTTTCATCGTGTAATTCCAAATTTTATGATTCAGGGTGGTTGTCCATTGGGTGATGGACGCGGTGGACCCGGTTATCAGTTCGAAGATGAATTTGTACCTGATCTAAAGCATGACAGACCCGGCCGTTTATCCATGGCAAATGCCGGCCCCAATACAAATGGCAGTCAATTTTTTATCACACATGTTCCCACTCCCTGGCTTGATAATCACCATACCATTTTTGGAACTGTTGTAAGCGCAAAAGATCAAAATATAGTCGATAGTATCAAACAAGGCGATACGATCGAAACCATAACAATTGAAGATGACGTAACTGATTTAATGAAACAACAAAAAGAAAACATTGATCAATGGAATGAGATTCTTGAATAGTATTATATCCGCTATCCTTATTACTTAATTTTTTAACAACAATGAAAAATGCAAAATTAGATCTTGCGCAAAGATTACTGGGTAAAGGATTTGATACGTTAAATATCAATGAGAAAAAAGTAATAGAACGTATTCAGAGCCATCTTCATATAAGCAGAAATATCAATCGGGAATTTGATGAAACTTTGACATTCGGTCAAAGAATTGCAGATAAAGTAGCTGCTTTTGGTGGTTCATGGACATTTATCATCATATTCGCACTTATTTTATTGTCATGGGTTATATTAAATAGTTATATCCTCGCCCATAGAAATGAGGCCTTCGATCCTTATCCATATATTCTTCTTAATCTCTTTTTGTCAATGCTGGCGGCTATTCAGGCACCGGTAATAATGATGTCACAGAACCGGCAAGCTGCAAAAGATCGCCTGGATGCGGCCCACGATTATGAAGTGAATCTTAAAGCAGAACTCGAAATTCTGCGTTTACATGAAAAAATTGATGAGTTAAGAGAAAATAAATGGCGTGAGTTAATTGAATTACAAGACAAACAAATAACTTTGTTAACTAAACTATTAGAAGATGCTACGTAATAATATATATGTGCAAAGTCACTTTTATTTAACATGCTTACGAAATATCATTTTTACCAAAATGCAGTTACCGGTATAATATGTATTTAATCTAAGCTATCTAATAATTATTATTAGATAGCTTAGATTACCAGTAGCTTATAATTTATATTGACATTTACTATTAAGTACAGTCGCGTTTTTTTATTTTTATTTACATAGATCCACATATAATCTGTCATTATGATAAGGGTCTGTGTAACATCTCTAATTTTAAAGACTCTTTTCATTATAAGATCTATTATTCCTGAACCGGCACACTAAATATTGCCTCTATTAAGATAGTCATGCTTTTTTTAGGTGCACAAATGATATAAGTTTTTTTAGAATGGTATATGCATTTTTTGACGATAGTAATGTTTCAATCGTCACAATAAAGAAATATTTACAAACTCAATATCCTACATATAAAATAAGATTCGAGGAATTGAATGACATCCAATATCTTATAGTTAAAAAGAATTTATTGGAGAAAGTGTATATAAGAATAAAAAATAATACAGTATCCTTTCATAATATTGATACTATTAAGATAAAAAAACACCAATCATTTTACTATTTACTTGGATATATACCTGGATTATTTTTTAAATCAAAAAAAGATAAATTATTTAACAATTTTAAGAATGGTATTATCGATAACATGCTAAAGGATATACCAAAATCAACCTATAATTCTGATAACGGTTCAGTTTATATTGATTGTGAATATAATAATGAATCAATCGAAGTAAATGAAAAAGGCTGAATATTGGATTAAGAAACTTCAGTTAAAGCCACATCCGGAAGGTGGCTTTTTCAAAGAAATATACCGTTCTGAAACTAAGTTATCTGAAAAAAGCCTGCCTACAAGATATTCAGGTAACAGAGATGCCGTAACTTCCATTTATTATTTATTGAAAGGTAAAGAAATATCCAAATTTCACAGGCTAAAATCAGATGAAATTTGGCATTATTTTACCGGAAGCCCATTAACCATACATATCCTTACAAATACCGGTACATATCAAAAAGTCACTTTAGGTCCTGATATTGAAAAAAACATGTCATTTCAATGTGTAATCAAACATGATCAATGGTTTGGTGCTACTGTGGATGATCCGTCTTTTTTTACCCTTGTTGGTTGTACAGTTGCTCCCGGTTTCGATTTTAATGATTTCGAACTCGCTAACAAGATTGACCTCATCAAACAATACCCATCTCACTCCGATATAATCAACAGACTTACGTAACCCCTAAATAATATTTGTTAAGATCTTAATTATATAATACTTATATAATTTTGGATTTTGATGGAATAGTGCTTTTCTTATAGAATAGATACATGTATCATTTAACTTTTTCTTTTTTACCACATGTGTCATAACTATTATTCATAATTTTAAAACAGAGGCAAATGTCAAAAGTAAACCAAGGCGACACCGTTAAAGTACATTATACGGGTAAACTTGATGATGAATCTGTATTTGATTCATCAAAAGATCGCGAGCCAATCAAATTTACCCTGGGGCAAGGACAATTAATACCAGGTTTTGAAGACGCTGTGCTTGGTATGAAACCGGGTGACGAAAAAACTGTTAAAATTCCTGTAGATAAAGCTTACGGACCACGTCGTGATGACATGTTGGTCACGGTAAATAAGAGTGAATTTCCTGAAAATGTTGATCCAGAAGTCGGACAATCATTACAAGTCAGCCAGGCTGATGGTAAAGCTTTTAATGTAGTTGTATCAGATATTTCAGATGAGGAAGTTACCCTGGATGCTAACCATCCGTTAGCTGGAAAAGAACTTTATTTCGATATACAATTAATAGAAATTGTCTAAATCAGAATAGATTTTAATTTTATACTCGAGGGTTGCTCATAAAAATATGGCAACCCTTTTTTTATGATACTTTTATCCATTTATATGAACCCGGACATTATATTTACCTGGTAACCTGTTCTGATATTGTAGAAAAAATTTATATTAAATAAGTGACATCGCATGCCATTTTTCAAATTCTTTAACATATAAGGCTATTATTCAGTTATTGAGGTATTATTATGGATAAATCAAGAGAGCAAAAATCCCTGGAAGAGGAACATGAAAAGGAAGCTATTCGCGACCGGTTACTGGAAGATAAGAAATACAGTTATTTAAGTGATGCCGTACTGGGTGGTATTGATGGTGGAGTTACAACATTTGCTGTTGTTTCCGGTGCTATTGGAGGCGGGTTCTCAAGTTTAGTCATCATCGTGCTCGGATTTGCAAATGTTATTGCAGATGGCTTCAGCATGGCTGTAAGTAACTATTTGGGCACAAAAAGCAGGAGACAACAAGTTGAAAAAGCCCGATCTATTGAAGAACATCATATTCGAGAGATACCAGAAGGAGAACGGGAAGAAATTCGTCAAATATTCTTACAAAAGGGATTTAAAGGCGATATACTGGAAAATATCGTATCTGTTATAACGAAAGATCGCAATCGCTGGATCGATACAATGCTTACCGAAGAGCTGGGTTTACAGCTAAAAGGACCACATCCGTTCCGGGCTGCCATTTCCACTTTTATTGCATTCATTTTAATAGGTATACTCCCGTTGCTGCCATTTATCTTCCCCAAAGTTGCTTCCCACCATGCTTTTATGGCAAGCAGCATTATTACTGCTGTCGCATTCTCCGGAATAGGTATAATAAAGGGCTATGTGTTAAATAGATCGATGTTAAGATCCGGGCTGGAAACCCTGCTTACAGGTGGCGGCGCAGCTATATTATCCTATATTGTTGGATACTGGATTCATACGACCTTCGGAGCTACTCTCTAACAAAACAATTATTAATGATTTCATTTTACTGCATTAATCCAAAAGGTTCCTCTAACAATATTTTTAACCTGTTTTTCAGTATTTCATAAGAATAATGCAATCTGCCCAAATGATAATTATTTTCAGCCCATATATTAACCATTTCAGGACTTGATATCACTTTGTTAACCATCTCAACAGCTTCTTCGCTTATGAAATCATCAAGTTGAATAACTTTAAATCCATGGGGTTGTATATCTAATTTAAAAATTTCATATGCTCCGATAACAATCGGCTTTTTGTAATAAATCGATTCCAGAAAAGCATTCCCAAAACCCTCAATTTGAGAAGTGTATGTAACTATATCACATGCATTGTATGCATCTGCCATTGAATAGATTTTCCGCCCATCAGGCAATAAACCTCTGCTCTGATTAAAACGGTCTGAAGCAAAAGTAATCTCGATATCCAGAAAATCCGCAAACTCACGTAAATACTTATTATAACTCATCCCTTCATCCCCTGTTTCATGAGTTACAACTATTACACATTCTTCGTTTATACGTTTTGCCAGTTCAATAGCACGTTCAATTTTTTTCCTTGGGACAACACGTGTCGGTTGTAATAACAGCTTGACATCATCATCTATACCCAGTTCCTTTCGTAAATCATCAGCATAGTTGTCCGATGTACTCAATTCCATTTCAAAATTCATAACATTTGGAATCATCGCAGCGGATACACCTTTTCGGTATGATAACTGCCTTCTGTCAATACTATTGATAACAACATGTTGAATTCCCGAATGAGATGATGGAAACGCTGCTCCCAAATAATCATCAGCAGGACTTCCCAAATACCGTTGACGATCCCACCAAAAGTCATGATGATGTGCTATAGCCGGGATAATGGTCTCACCTACAAATTCTGACAGTGCGATTCCGAGAGGGATATTCATCGGTAATGACCACGCGTTCTCAACTATTATAAGATCAATATCAAATTTCTGTACAAACTTATATAGCCCCTTTTTTATATGCGCGGCCAGTTTTGTTATTGAATCTGCAATTTTCTGAGATCTTTGTTTCTTAATAAATAATTCCGAATTTATGCTTTCTATTTCCGGGTGTTTGAAGTATGATTCTTCAACAAGTAAAGTACGCTCCGATGACCAGTCTGTTTTTCCACAGAAACAAAAACTTTCATGACCCAATTCTTGTAATACTTCCACCCATTTATCCACTTCCAGCGAAACACCATCAATGCCCGCCAAACGTGTTGATACGAAACCAATATTAAGTTTATTCTTTGCCAAAATGAGGGTCTTTTATGAATGTAGAATGTGTCTTTGATTTCATCCATTCAAAAATCTCAAAGACGTCTTCTTTATGACATAATTCCGCTCCTGAAGTCATCGTTGCAGCCGTACCGGCCGCTACGCCAAGTGTTAGCATGTCCTCATAAGTCATACCGGACGAGAGGGCATAAACTAAGCCGGCAACCATACTATCTCCAGCTCCTACTGTACTATGTTGTTTTACAGTGGGCGGAACCACATAATGTATCTCATCTTTTGTAGCCATCATTGCCCCCCTGGCTCCTAAAGATACAACCAGGATATCACATGTCCCGCTATTTACTATCTCCCGGGCATAATGTTCCTGGTCGGTAGCTGATATTGTTTTTTTACCCACAAACTCTGATAACTCCCTCAGGTTAGGCTTTATCAGAAAGGCACCGATATCTGCAACTTTCAATAAAGCCGGACCGGATGTATCTATGATGAGTTTAGATTTCTTATCTTCCGCTATTTTCGCAATCCGAGCATAAAAATCATCTGAAATTCCTTCAGGAAGGCTTCCACTTGCAACAATAAACTCAGGAGTTGGTTCAAACATTTTAAGTTCGTTTAAACATGCTTCCCATTCCTTTTTGCTGACTTGGAGACCCGGCATCACAAAACGATATTCCTGGTTGGTGGTACTTTCCATTACCATCAAATTTTCCCGGGTCCACCTTTCTGTATTTATCATTTTATGTTTGATATCGTCTGCCTTAAGTAATTGCTCAATGTGGTTACCCGTGGGTCCGCCTCCGAGAAATATTGCAAGGGAGTCCTGACCCATTTCTTTCAAAGCCCGGGATACATTTAATCCACCTCCTCCTGCTTCGTACGATGGTTTCTCACAGCGTAGCTTCTTTGTTGGAAGCACTTTATCCACCACCGTGTTCTTATCGAGAGCCGGATTAACAGTTACTGTGACAATATTCATATAATTCCCCAACCCTGTTTCAACATATATAATTTACTTTAAATAAATAATCTTATTCTATTGTTTACCAATTTATTATGTATTTTTATGCAAAAGTATTTTCATGCTACTTTTGGCCTCTCTACTTTTGAGATACGTTGTTTTACCTGTATCACACTATCAGGATTTAATGATATTGAATCGATCCCGGCTTCCACCAGGAATTCCGCAAATTCAGGATAATCACTTGGCGCTTGTCCACAGATTCCAACTTTGGTATCGTATTGATGAGCCTTCATAATAAGATCCTTAATTGAACGCAAGATGGCTTCATTTCTCTCATCAAAAAGATCTGCCAGTAAATCAGAATCACGATCTACTCCGAGTGTCAATTGTGTTAAATCATTTGACCCTATTGAAAA
>DASQZP010000620.1:0-4716 GCA_035638655.1 Bacteroidales bacterium | reverse complement strand
TTTTGAAGCCATTTATGCATGGCATACCAGGCTACCGGGCAGGCGATAATGAAAGCGATGATCACCCATTTTACAAAGTCTTTATTGAGCATGATCATCACTTCCTTGATCTTGGCACCGTTGACTTTGCGGATGCCGATTTCCTTGGTACGTATAATGGCGCTCTGGACGATCTGGCTAAAAATGCCCAGTGCCGTGATGATCGAGGCAATGATGGCGAAGAGCGTGATGGCCTTTCCCTGGCGGTCTTCCTTTCGGTACAATGAATCGAAATACTGGTCGTAAAAAGTATACGACATCGGGCTGTCGGGCCAGATCTTTGCCCATTCCTCTTTCAACTTCGCCATCTGCTCATCCAGGTTACCAGGCAACAGGCGGATATTAAGGACAGAATATTCATCCTGATAAATAAGACAAACCGGTTCGATATGACTGTGCAGGGACGCGATGTGGAAATCATTCACGACACCCACGACATCATATCCACCTTCACGTCCGTTGTTAAATTTCCTGTTGTTGAGGTCTTCCCATCCATACCTCTTGTAGGCTGTCTCGTTGATATAACATGACCGGTTCAGATCGGACGACATAAACGCCCTTCCTTTGAGCAGATGAATGCCCATTGTATTCAGAAAAAGATCGTCAACAAACATGCATTGCATCATGAAAGGTTCACCCTCGTCGCTGTTGCTCCCCATTCCAAGCCTGATCATGCCAGGAGCTCCGGCAGAAAGAGATGAACTTTTAACAAATGAATAGTCATCAATGTATTGCTTCAGGACTTTAATATTCTTATCATCATCTAAAACATTAAGCCTCAGGAGGTGTTCCTTGTCGAAACCCAGGTTTGTGGTCTTTGCATAAGCCAGTTGTTTATCGATGGAGATCAGGCATATAATGAGTATGATGGAAACCGTGACCTGGAATGTGGTAAGGATGTTTTTCCATTTCTGGCTACCGATTTTGATCCGTCCTTTTCCCAATAATTTCTGTATATCGAAGCGGCTGATGATATATAAAGGTGCCAGCGAGGAAACCAGTGTGACAATCAAAAATATGGAAACGAAGATGATTAAAAGTGGCGTTGTAAGTAGGCCATACATATCAAGAGACGTGTCCAGCAGGTTTTGTGTGAAGGGCAGGGCTGCTTTTACAAGGAGGAGTGCAATGCCAAAGGAAACAAGGACTGAAAGGGCCACTTCGGTAATATAATACCTTCGAAGATGTGTCAGGCCGGCACCGGTGGCTATTTTTATGCCGAGTTCCCGGAGTGTGGACAGTTGGTTCGACAGTGAATAGTTGACATAGTTAATTATTGATAAAACAATAATTGATATAGTAATGGTTAAAAGAATAAAAAGCAGGTTCCTGTTACCCGATTTATTCTCATTGTCCTCAATGCCCGGCGTGAGGTAAATTTGAGCCAGCGGTTGCAGGTAAACACTATCGGTTTCCGACTTGTTCAGCGGAAAATTGTTGTTCAGGTAGTTCTGAAAAGCCGGGGCATCAGCCTGGTCGTTAAGCATAATGTATTGATCCACCGGGTTATAACATTCCCCGTTACTACAATACTGGGAAAACCGGAAATTTTCATTTTCCGAATTCATGAAGATGTCGGCGTCCAGGCTTGAATTTTCAGGCATGTCTTCGACAACCGCGCTAACCGACAGTTCAACCTTGTCCCCGATATTTAAAGCCTCCCCTATAATATCGGTAGAACCGAACAACTTCTCAGCGGTTGACCTGGTCACAATCACAGAGTTAAGATCGGTGAAAGGTGTTTTTGAATTCCCTGCAATCACGTGCAACGAGAAAATATCGAAAAAACGGTTGGTTGTACTTATAACCGATTTGGCAAAGATGTAATCGTTTTGGCCAGGGTGCTTCAAAAATACCGGGCTGGAAAAAGAGGTATAATTTAACGGGGTTGCAGATTTTATCTCCGGATAATTCTGTGTAAGCATTTTGGAAATGTCGTAATCCATCCGGGTGCTGTTCTTCCTCGCATCGATAAGCCTGTAGATATCAGGATAGTTGGGAATATCCTTATCAACTGTATATTCATGGTACAGGAACAGCGCCAGGATCATGCACGCCGCAAAACCAATGGCAAAACCAGAGATATTCACCAGGGTGAAGATCCTGTTTTTCATCAGGCGCCGGAAGGCCAGTTTAAGGTCGTAAAATAACATGACAATTTTTAATTTAAAATTCAACCCCTTCAGGGTTGCGGATAACCTGCCGTTCCCATTACCCCGGGTTTCACCCGGGGCTACTGTTTATTCAACCCCTTCAGGGTTGCTCGTTTCTAAGAATCAATAAACTGATTTTTAAGCTCGTAACTTTTCCCTCCATAGCTTCATAACTTCATAACTCCATAACTCCATAACTCTAATGGCTGTCAGCCCTCAGCTCTCCGCTTCATAACTCCATCACTCCAACTAACCCTAAATCCCCTGGGAGGGGACTTCCGTATTTGCCATATACAGGTGATAATCAGTAGTTAAAAGCTTGCCGTGCATAACTTCATAACTCCATAACCTCATAACTCCATAACTTTGTAACTCCTGATCACTTGCTCACTATTCATACCTCAACGCATCCACGCCAACGCTTTGACGGGATCTTCAACCTTCCCGCTATTCATATCGCAGAGCTTCGACCGGATTCCTTCCAGCTGCCCGCCACGACTGCCAGCTTACCGTTAACAAAGCGATCGCCATAGCTAGCATTCCTGCCAATGCGAAGATCCACCAACTCATATCTGTCTTATAAGCAAAGTTCTGTAGCCACCTGTCCATTGCATACCAGGCCACCGGACAGGCAATAACAACGGCAATCACCACCCACTTCACAAAATCTTTATTGAGCATGATCATGACTTCCTTTATTTTTGCGCCATTCACCTTACGGATTCCTATTTCTTTGGTACGCCGTATTGCCGTGAATTTGGCCAGACCTAGAATTCCCATACATGACAATAACAATGCAATAAGCGCAAAAATCTTCACCGCTTTTGCCTGCTGTTCTTCCTTATGATAAAAGGTATTTACCCAATTATCATAAAATACCGGATCGAAAGTCATCATGGGTTCAAATTCATGCAGAGCATCCTTAATTTTTCCGAGGGTTGTAGGAATATCATAATTTCTGATACGGAAATTTAAATGGCTGTAACCATTTGATGCATAAGATAAGCCCAAGAAACCAATCTTTTTATGCATGTCCTTAAAATGAAAGTCTTTCACGATTCCAATAATCTGCTTACCAAAAATTTTTCTTCCCTCAAAACCGTTGTAATTCAGATATTCATACAAACTTTCATTAATAATAACTACATTTTGGTCAGTCCTTCTGAAATTTCGGCCTGCCAGCAGCTGTAACCCAAAAGCTGACA
This sequence comes from Bacteroidales bacterium, assembly GCA_035638655.1. Classification (GTDB taxonomy): domain Bacteria; phylum Bacteroidota; class Bacteroidia; order Bacteroidales; family DASQZP01; genus DASQZP01. Next base: position 1,319 of record DASQZP010000620.1, on the reverse strand, counting down.
CGAAGGAAGTATCCGTATCAATCCATGACAAATCCTCAACCTTGTATTCAACAGAGTCTTCCTTCCATGATCCTGAACTTGAACCGTAAATAGCGAAGGGTATTCCATGCGTACCGGATATATCAATGATATCAGGGCTTTTCAATAATTCATCTTTAATTATATTCGATTTATCAGTCGTTTTTCCCTCTAATCTTACTGCTAGAAGATAAGACTTCTCGAACCCAGGATCCATTGCTTTTATAAATTTGATCTGCTTTGTTATGACTCCAAGGCTGATAATCAATACCAGAGTTGTAATGAGTTGAATTGTACTGAAGATATCCCTGACATTTGAATTATTAAGCTTGATTTTTCGTCTCATCAGATCCACCGGATTATATTTTGCGACAATAAGCGCCGGAATTATTCCTGTCAATCCTCCGGTACAAATGAAAATGACAATTACGGCCAAAATAATTCGGGGAGATTTCAGTGCTTCGAGGATATTGATTTCCCTGCCAAATACTTCAGTAAAATAACCTGATATTAAAACTGAGATAAAAACAGCCAGTATAATTGCAATCAGGCATGACAAATAGGACTCCTGAAGAAACTGGATAATAATGGTTGATTTGCGTGCACCAGATGTTTTCCGGATGCATATTTCCTTGTACCGCTCATTGTTAAGTGATGTTGAAAGATTAATATAGTTGACAATGGCCAGCAGCAGGATGATCAGGGAAATCCAGGTAAGCAGCCTGATCATATTTAAATTTGCATGCGAAAAACTGTCATTGTTGGCACTCAAATCAAAGTAAACTTCTTTGAAAGGTTGCATTAAAAGTCCGGTTTCTTTATACCCCTCAAACGGTTTAAGGATATCAGCAATTTTTTGTGCCGTTAATTCCGGATCAGCCTGAGAATTTAAAAGCAGAACAGAAGAAAACATGACGTAGTTTTCTTCATTATAGCCACGTATTGATTTGAACAATTGTTGTTCAGGATTAAAAATAATATCATATTTGAGTGAACTGAGTTTACCAGGATCTGCGATGACAGCTTTGACAATTTTTTTCTCATCATTCCCGAATTCCAGTACCTTCCCGACAGGATCTTCATTGCCGAATACCTTCTTTGCGAAACTTTCTGTAACCAGCAGATCTTCTTTGTTTTCAAGCAGTTTCTTTCTCTCTCCTGAAAGGATCTTTACTGAAAAAATATTCAGTAAAGCTGAATTGGTGCAAAGTGCACGGGTATACCTCTTTTCCTTATTATATTCATAAAAAACGCCATTCTCATTTATCAGACAGAGGTTTTCAATCTCTGGAGCTTTATTG
>DASQZP010000619.1:0-2031 GCA_035638655.1 Bacteroidales bacterium | reverse complement strand
GAAACAGGAGATTTTTCTGAAGGAGATTTAGCGGTCATCACTGCGGGACATCCTGTTTGGGTAGCCGGTATGACGAATATGATTCAGGTTAAGAGATGCCGTTAAAATTGGGCATATCCTTAAAACCAAACATTCATGACCGGCTGTTTTTATCTTTATTCTGGTTGTATTTTCTCTTGTTCAAGGATTCCGAAAGAAAGTCTGATTTTATGGAGGTTTAAAAATGATTAATTACGGATTTACAAAAGAAATTGATGCTTCGTTTGAAGAAACATTGGATAAAGTTTCAAATGAATTGAAAAAGGAAGGTTTTGGTATTCTAACACAAATTAACGTAACGGAAAAATTCAAAGAAAAACTCGATATTGATTTTAAAAAATACATGATATTGGGTGCATGTAACCCGCCAAGTGCCCACAAAGCTATTCTTGTTGAGGAAAATATTGGATTGATGCTTCCCTGCAATGTTGTGATTTACGAAAGGCAGAATAAAACCGTTGTTTCAATTATCAAGCCAAAAGTAGCTATGAAAATGATTGGCAATGTTGAATTAGAGCAAATTGCCTCTTCAATCGAAAAGAAGTTAAAGAAAGTTTTTGATTCAATAAGTTAAGGAGATATAGGAAATGGTGCTAAAAAGAATATTCTCTAAATTAATAATACTTCCACCACTAACATTTTTTGCATGTGAACAAGGTCCTAATAGCCCTATGGGCAACTGGGGCCATATGATGACCTACGGTTATGGCGGAGGATTTATGTGGTTAATAGTTCTGGTTTTAGTCGGTATTGTTATTTATTTTTTGTTTCAGATTTCAAAATCAAAGGGCTCCGATGGTTCGATCATTGAAACACCTTTAGATATCCTGAAAAAGCGTTATGCAAAAGGTGAAATCGACAAAGAGGAATTTGACCGGAAGAAAAAGGACCTGGAATCATAACGGACAAATCGGCTTGAAACAGCAGTTATCCCTCACTTCGTAACAGGAAACAGGCGTTGTCAGGGATGAACCTCATGTTTTTTATTTGCTTGATTTTCTCATTCTATGTTAATGTTTTGGCAAAATATCTTAACAATTAAACATTTCCCCAACCCATCGAAAAAACCCTCATTCATAAATACCACAGAGTGCCACAACCTGTCGATATTATAATTAAATTTGTTGACAAAAGCTTGTTTTATAATTTATCGAATTAAGATGTTTTATCTTCTGAATTTCGTATTATGTCTTGATTCAATTTCCATTGTTTAACATTATAGAATCTGCAGCGCACATTCTTTAATTGTCGGTCACTTTTTTTATTTCAATTTTTAAACCTCTATTTAGGTGGTTTTTGTGATGGAGAAACTCCTCGGAGTTTGTATGTATTCATTGAACTCCCTTTGTGAATTGTTGATATGAGTACTAAAAAAATCCTTGTTGTTGATGATGATTTAATCCATCTGAAATTAATGAGAAAATTGTTGGGAAAACTTGGTCATATCGTTGTTACGGCTGACAGTGCAGAAGAGGCCGAATATATCTTGAGATATGAAGAACACTTTTCATTGATATTTACAGATCTGAGAATGCCCTGGTTAAACGGCTTAGATTTTTGCCGTTGGGTGAAAATCTTTAAACCTGATTTAAAGATATATGCATTGTCCGGTTGGGTTTATAATTTTGACATGAATGAATTAGAAGATGCGGGCTTCGATGGGATTTATCAAAAATCAACTATCAAATCGAATTTAGCAGAAATTTTAAACGACGATATCTAAAAAATAAAAATGCGACATATGTACTGGAAATTGAGATGGTTGAACCTGTGCTTTTGGATAGAAACCACACGGTTTTAAAAGATCCAAATCCGTCCTATAGTCTAAAATATCTCACAGAAAATGCAAGATCCGAGATTGAATAAATGGATTTCCATACTAACCAAAAATTTGTTCATCCTATAATTTAAACTCAGGTTGTTTTCCGACTATAGTTTTGAAAGAAATATGTAAAGTCAGAACAGAATACCGATTTAAAACACCCCACGATG
>DASQZP010000618.1:0-5802 GCA_035638655.1 Bacteroidales bacterium | reverse complement strand
CCCTGATTGACAAATTAATGTTGACAGATTTTCGTATAGCTGATAATATTATTGAGGAGATTTTGAAATTGAATAACGAGTAAAAATTGCCAACCCCTAATCTTAGATGTCCGGTGAGCTAGAAGCACACCAGAACACCTCTCATTCTGATTTTCTCAAATCATTGATTTGTTAGAAAATCGAGAATCCTTTAAATTGTATGCTCAACAAACATCAGAACAATTTCGGGACCTGCCTGCCTGCCTGACTGCAGGCAGGAAGGATTACGGTAGACAGGCATCCCGACTAATGAAATAAAATGACGGCAGCCACCGTATCCCGAATAAACAATCGGGACAGACTGTACGGGTCAGGTATACGGCGTCCGCGAAGCTAAACAGAGAGCTATTAGCAAGCCAGGCTGTTTTCGAAGGTTTGTGGCTCGTAAAAAAAGTCGGTGTAAATTGATAGGAAATCGCTCCGTACAACCGCACGACACCATCCCATTAAACTTTGCTGCAACGAGCTGATTGGCGACACGATTAGCCGAAAGATTAAAATTTCAAAATTGATTTGTATCTTTGTAATAAAAGGAGATAAATGGAACATACACAATTATATACTAAGATTAATTCTTTACCAGATGATATCAAATCTGAGATAAATGATTTTATTGATTTCTTAATGACAAAAAAGAAAAAAGAAATTAAAAAAAAGAAACCAAAATTTGGATGTGCAAAAGGACAGATTTATATCTCACCTGACATTGATAAACCTCTTGATAATTTTAAAGAATATATGTAATAAATTATATATTAAATTCATGAGTAAAGGCCATACGTATTTCAGCTCTATTAAAAAACGGAGCCAATACTGTTAGTTTGATTACTGTAATAAAGCCTTTAGGCAATATGTAAAGCTTTGAAAACAGCAACTATTTTTTTAAGGGAGACGTTATAAACAAGCTTGAAAGAAAGACACGAAAGACTAAAAATCAGAAAATAGAATGGATAATAATTTTGACAATTATGACTTCGAAGAATGGGAAGGTGATTATCAACTTATTCAAGAAGAAGACTGGGCTGGTTTAGTAAAATTAAGAAAACACAAAGCTGAAAAATATCCTGACGATTTGCACAATCAATGGAGATATGGTGAGGCCCTGGTTTATAATCAAGAATTTGAGAAAGCCCTTAAATTTTTGACCCCTATTTATAAAAAAGAACCTGAATATTCTGATGTTATTCATTCAATTCTCGATGCACTTTACGGATTAGGAAAAACAGAAAATGATTTTGCCTGGATGGAAAAGCCAATTGTCCTGAAATTAGATGAACAAACAAAAAAATTGTGTGAAGATTTTTTAAAGAACAAAAGAAGACGAACCAGATTTTACAACCTAATTGAACACTTCATTATTCAATCTAATTATATGACATTTAAAGAAAAAGAATTGTATGTTTTTTTGAAGAAGGATAAACGTTTTGAGTTTACGAATGAAGAAGATTTTTGGGAGGCTAAAATTAAATTATCAAAAAAATAATTTAACAGGATTAAAAAATAAGATTAAAGAAATTAGTAATCAATCAATAACAGATAGAGGATTTATTTGTTCCATCAACATATTATGTGAATTGGGCATTTTAAGTAAAGCCCAAATTAAAGACTGAAGATTTGGGAAAATTCCTTACCTGGAAAAAGTCTGCAATAAAGATCCTGGAACTTTGACTTTTATAAACAGGACAATTAAAGAAATATAAGAAGAAAAAGCCAGCTTATAGTTTCCGAAAAACGGATTAAAATTATCGCACAGTATCTGTCACAACCTTTTTACCAGTAGATTTGTTAACTTATAAAACTGGTAGTTAGGATATTGATTCGTTCAAATTTAAATCCCCATTTATTATTAAAAACAGAAGTTTATGTATTCAATATATAATTTAATACTGAAACTTGTATATAAGAATTCCCCGGATTTATCACAACCCACTCAACACATAAATAAAGGTTACAGCATTAATAAGATTAAGTCAGCAACTTACAGGAAGTTAATTTTATTAATGATTATGGCAGTAACCTTTTTTAATCAATCCTTTACACAATCTCCTGCTGATCACAATAATTTATTTAAGAATTTAAAGAATATGGGATTTACTTTTGGCGTAAGTGAATCCCTGGAAGGTTATCGCAATTTTAAAGGAGGTATTCAAAAAGGCAACGCCTATGCCTCTACTTTTGATGCCAATTTAACTGTTGACTTGCAGAAAATACTCGGATTGAATAACGGAATCTTCTATATCGATTTTGAAGATCATGCCGGAAATAATCCTACCAGCTCGCTCACAGGTGATGCACAGATCTTTGATAAACATACATCAGACCCGTTTTTGCAGACCCTGGAATTCTGGTATCAGCAGCAATTGTTTAAGAACAAGCTTCGTATTAAAGTTGGTAAAGTAGACGCAAATTCGGAATACAGTGTTATAGATAACGGACTTGATTTTATTAACAGTTCAACACAGGTTTCACCTACCTTTTTTGTGTTTCCTACCTTCCCGGATCCCATGCCCGGCATTAATGTATTTTTTACCCCCGGCCATTTTTATACAAAATTTGCAGTGTTTGATGCCAACCAGCGTGACCACTTTCTTAATTTCTATGGAGAGCCTTCTTTAAATCAACCCACAAAACAGGGCATCCTACTCATTAGTGAATCCGGCCTCACCTGGAATACACTTCCTGTTATACACAATAGCGGGAATTTCAAGGTTGGATTATGGGAACACAATGGCACATTTACAAAATATGATGGAAGCACTAAGAAGACTGCACAGGGTATTTATTTGATTTTTGATCAGACAGTATGGCAACCGCCAGCAGACACCAGTAATAATCGTGGAATATCGGTATTTCTGGAGTACGGTAAAACAGAGGCTTCCCTTACCCCGGTTTCTCAACAATTTGGCGCCGGCATTTTATTGAAAGGCCCGACAGCAAGTCGTCCGGACGATGACTGTGGACTGAGTATTCAATATGGTGGTTTTGGTCCGGAATTTAACATTCCTGAAAAGTACGAATTAGATGTCGAAACCTTTTATAACTTTTCACTTGCTGACTGGTTAAATATCAAACCCGATCTGCAATACATAATAAATCCCGGTGGTTTATATCCCAATGCCTATGTAGGAACCCTGGTCCTGAATTTTTCAATGGGTTCGTAGTCATTTTTATCTAACGATGAAGATTTTTCAAGACGAAGCAGGAAGAACAGCCTAACAGAGATGCTTATACAATAAACCGAAGGGTAGGCAGGTGGTGAAACTCTTCTCAACTTCATTTCTTCAATAAAGCAGTAAAGTTCTGGAGGTAAAAATGTATTGGCCCAGTACCCCCTAACACACACATAAAGTTTACAGTTCATTAACGAACTTAGAATAGTTTGCCTGGTGTTTGCTTATCCAAAAATCTATCACTATTTTTAGAAACGTAGAAATAGACAGGGAAGTATTAATACAGGAATCAGAAAATAAATTATTTATATATTGTATAATCATTTCCAACAAATCAATAGATATGCGTTTTGTAATTTAAACCTGGTACCTTAATAATTATAAAGAAAATATAATTTTGATGTTAATGGCAGAATTTAGGTAGTGCTATTCTTTAAGCATGAGAGTTAAAAAATGCTATTATCTTTACATTAATATGAGCAGAAATAATACGATAGTACCTATTGAATCTAAAATTCTTGTTTGGGCAAGAAATAGAATTAATATGTCACTCCATGAAGTAGCTGATAAACTTGATAAGGATATAAAGACTATTGAAAATTGGGAACAAGGTTTAGAACTACCAACCCTGGCCCAGCTTGAAAAACTTTCTTACAGTATTTACAAAGTGCCATTGGCTGTATTTTTTATGCCAGAGCCACCTGAGGAACCTTCAATCGATAGACAGTTTAGAACGATACCTGAGCAAGAAATAACATTGTTACCTTCTAAATTAATGTTGAAAATTAAAGAAGGGCAATACCTTCAGGAAGTTTTAAAAGATCTGTTTAATGGAAGAAACCCTTCAATTGAACCAATTTTTAAAAAGCTTAAAACTTTTAACCAAAAAACCATTTTTAAAACAGCTGAAAGCATTAGAAAAGAGCTGGTAATTAACAAAGGCATACAAATTAGATTTAAAGATTCAACTGAAGCTTTTAAGTATTACAGGAATCAAATAGAAAAGGCAGGTATTTTTGTATTCCAACAAACATTAAAAGATTTTTGCAGAGGATATTCTCTATATGATGATCAATTCCCAGTAATTGTAATAAATAGCTCCGAAAATTCTGATACTGGTAAGAATTTTACTCTTTTTCATGAATTAAGCCACTTATTGTTAAACATGGGTGGACTAACAAATGATTATACTTATCAAAGTGACAACTCAGAGGAAATTTTATGCAACAAACTTGCAGCCAATATTCTAGTAAATGATTTAGAGTTACAAAAATATGAAATTGTCTATGAGAATTCTTCATTAGAGTGGGAAGAGAAAACGCTTTCAATTTTAGCCAAGGAACATAAAGTTAGTCAAGAAGTTATTCCTAGAAAGCTTTTGGATTTAGGTTTGACATCAAGGAGTTTTTATAATACAAAAAGGCACGAGTGGCAATCACAGACATATCCTAAGAGAAAAGGAAGTGGTAATTTCTACAGAAACAAGCTTTCAAAACTTGGCAATTATTATACATCTATTATCTTAAGTAATTTATATACTGGGAGAATAAATTCTTATCAAGCATCAGAATATTTAGGGTTAAAGATTAATCAAATACCTCAAATCGAAAAGTTAGTTTTTAAATAATGGCGAGTAGCAACAACAAATATGTAATCGACACTGGCCCAATTATAGATTTTAAACATTATTATGAAGATGTATTTATTTCCCTATGGGACAAATTTGAAGAATTAATTTCTCAAGGTTCCATTATCTCATCAATTGAAGTTTATCGAGAATTAAAAAAGAGGGATGATGAAGCTGCTAATATTGCGGATAAGTACAAAAGTTTATTCCGAAAGCCAGAAATTGATGAGCAAAAATATGTTAGAGAAATTTTGCGAAATCATAGAGAACTAATCAGGTTTAAAAATATCACCGGAGGAGCTCCAGTCGCTGACCCATTCTTGATTGCTCAGGTAATTTGTGAGAAAGCGACTCTAATTACAACAGAAAAAATGAAACCAAATGCACATAATGTACCAAACATATGTAATGAATACAATTTGAAGCATGTAAACTTAAAAGAATTCTTTAATATAGAGGAATGACGCTTTTAATGCAATTAGTTGTTAAAAGTCATTATAAGTAAACTTAGTGATTTTGATAGACTATAAGTTTACTCTTTAATAAAAAACAACGGTTTAAAAAGTAGGAGATTTCAAAAAACGCTCGTTACTTATTGCCAAAACTCCAACTTACCAACATGAAGTCCATTAACAAAAGAAATACCATTATTCTTATCTTACTAACCTTTGCGCTGGCTGCTTGCCATAATCAGGCATCTATATCAGGAAAAATAGAAGGGCCAGCTAAGAACAACATGAAGATTTACCTGATTAAACCAGAAACCTTACAGGACGTAGCGTTTTCATATGTCGGAACAGTAATAGATACTTCTCTTGTGAATACTGATGGCAGCTTTACGTTTCTCAACCTGCCCGAAACCAGTGAACCTGTATTGTTGGAAATAGCCATACAGCAGCCGGGAGATGCTCCAAATTATTTACAAACTGATGATCCGACCCGCTCCAATTATATGCCCGTTCTTTG
>DASQZP010000617.1:0-3441 GCA_035638655.1 Bacteroidales bacterium | reverse complement strand
TTAATATTCGGATGATTTATTGCAATTTCATTTGTATAATACACTTCAATTGGATGTGTTTCCTGATTTACAAATTCTACCCGTGCCTTCTTGCATTTCAGTCCTGCAATAGTTTTTTCGTCTTCCAGGTAGGTGATCTTTATTTTACCAGGATCATTCATATACACAGGATTAGTTCCTATGGCTGCGCGGCAATAATATTTCTTGTCAAAAACCTTCAACATGGTAATACTTGATGTTTCTTCGAGATCAGAGATAATGCTTATGGAAAAAAGACCCATAAATCCTTCAATAGTGCTGTTGGTATAACGATTATTAAATTTCATTACCATAATTCCCGGCAATAATTCCTGTGGGACGTCAAGGACCTGAGAATGACCATAAGCAATTTTATAAAAAATTGTTCCTTCATCTATTTTTTGATCGTCATTAGGAATACTGCATTCAGGGAGCAATAAAAACAGTAAAATAAAAATTGGAATTAATTTCTTCATCAGCCAAACGTAGGGATTCATACACTTATTATGGCTTAAAGTTAGAAAATAAATTTAATTGTTATTAGGTTTTTAAAAATAAGATGAAAGTAGATATTATACGCAAACTGTCAGACACCTTTTGATATTTTAATATTTGAATGACAAATTTAAGATTGACTAAAAAATTTAAGCGGGCGGCTCAGGTGTCTGACAGTTACGGAGGTTTTTATAAAAGTATAATGCTTCCTGGCTATTAAATACGGTTCAAACTGTTGGGTACCTCTGAAGGATATTAAACCTAAGGTTAACCAGATATTTTCTTAACAATAAAAAACCGGTAGATGAGTTGTATGAAAGTTTTTTGTTCATGAATAAAATATGAACTTAATTAAGTTTGAATGATTTTATTGTTTTATAACAAGTTTTTTACACGCAGGTGGTAGTCGCTTATTTTATAGCTTTGTATTTCTTTAAAACTGAGACAAGATGAATAAATTAGCTGTAGTGGCTCTTGGGGGTAATGCATTACTAAGGGATAACCAGATTGGAACGATAGAGGAACAGGAACAGAATACAACTGATACACTGGAAAACCTGGTCTTTCTGATCAAAGAAGGATATGATCTTGTAATTAGCCATGGAAATGGTCCGCAGGTTGGCAATATCCTGATGCGCAATGATGCAGGGGAAACGATGTATAATATTCCTCAAATGCCATTGGATATTTGTGTTGCAGATTCACAGGGCGGTATTGGTTATATGATAGAAAGAATGCTGAGGAATGTATTGCATAAGCATAGCATCAACAAGGAGGTAATTACCCTTGTCACACAGGTTATGGTGGATGCCAGCGATCCTGCATTTCAAAATCCAACCAAAAGGGTTGGCAAAATTTACGATAAGGCACATGCTGATCAGCTTTCACAACAAAAAGGCTGGACATTTAAGGAAGAGACTAAGGGAACTAAAGGTTACCGAAGGGTTGTGCCTTCACCCGTACCACTGGGTATTATGAATGAAAATATTGTGGAAAACCTGGCCCGTCAGGGAAACATTGTAATTGCAGCAGGTGGGGGAGGCGTTCCCGTTTATATTGATGAGGGAGGCCGTGTACGTCCTTCTGAGGCAGTTATCGATAAGGATTTGGCATCGTCTTTACTTGCCAACCATATTCATGCGGATGAGTTTTATATTCTTACAGATGTGCCATATATTTATTTGAACTTTAATACACCGCAGCAGGAAGTTGCAGAATTTCTGGATGTGCATGACGCCAGAGAACATCTGGAGAGTGGGATGTTTGGTGAAGGAAATATGGCTCCAAAAATTCGGGCAGCAGTCCAGTTTGTAGAGCTTGGAGGTAAAAAGAGTGTAATCACTGAGGCAACAAAGCTGGAAGATCGAAAATTTGGGTCCAAAATAACCCTTCATTACGAATGATTGAATTAAATTTGAGAAATTTTTAAAACAGACTGAAATGGCATTTAATTTAAGGAACAGACATTTTCTGAAGCTTCTCGATTTCACTCCCCAGGAGATCAGATTTTTACTAAAACTGGCGGGCGATTTAAAAGAAGCTAAATATACCGGGACTGAACAACCCAGGTTAAAAGGAAGAAATATTGCACTGATTTTTGAAAAAACTTCTACACGTACACGCTGTGCTTTTGAGGTAGCAGCCCATGATCAGGGTGCCCATGTTACTTATTTAGGCCCCTCTGGTACTCAGATTGGTCATAAGGAATCAATGAAGGATACTGCAAGAGTGCTTGGACGGATGTATGACGGAATTGAATACCGGGGATTTGGGCAGTCTATTGTGGAAGAGCTGGCCGAATTTGCAGGCGTACCTGTATGGAACGGGCTAACAGATGAATTTCATCCTACCCAGATACTTGCTGATTTTTTGACCATGATGGAGCATACTGACAAGCCACTTAATCAGGTTTCTTTCTGTTATCTGGGTGATGCAAGAAATAACATGGGAAACTCTCTAATGGTAGGAGCTGCCAAAATGGGTATGGATTTCAGAGCTGCCGCTCCAAAGGGTTGTCAACCTTCGGATGAACTGGTGAAAACCTGTCGTGAAATTGCAGAAAAAACAGGTGCACGCATTACCATTACTGATAATGTTGAAGAAGGTGTGAAAGGTGCTGATTTCCTTTATACTGATGTCTGGGTTTCGATGGGGGAACCTGATTCAGTATGGGAAGAAAGAGTGAAATTGCTTAAACCATATCAGGTCAATAAAGCTACCATGGATTTAACCGGTAATCCTGATGCTAAATTCCTTCATTGTCTGCCGGCTTTCCATAACCGTGAAACAAAAGTTGGCGAACAAATGTACCAGAAATTTGGTCTCGACGCACTGGAAGTAACCGAGGAGGTTTTTGAGTCTGATGCTTCTATTGTTTTTGATGAAGCAGAAAACAGAGTGCATACCATTAAGGCAGTAATGGTGGCGACACTTGGGTCATAAAAGTCATACTATTTTTTATCTGACGGCGGCTCTTGTAGGGCCGTCTTTTTTTTGTTATAAGAACAAAATTAATTTGTTTTTCTGCTGCAAAAATATGGTGTGCATAGTTAAATCAAAGGTGAACCCTTATTTTCTATACATAAGCAAGGAATATTTATTTTTTTAGAACGATTTAGGATGTTTTCCGTATACTTTCCTGTTGTTTCCAGATTGGAGAAAGTGAAAATTATAACTTTTTCATCCTGTTATACAGGTATAATATTGATTTATAGAAATGTTGAATGAAATATTGTTAGGTATTCTTATACATGAAGTGATATATTCTGAATCGCCTTAACCGAAATATTTCCGAAGAAATTTACAATCAATTATCCCTGTATTTATTATAAACTGAGAAAATGTAATATTGAACTATATAATTAAACCACAAACGAATGAAAAAAGGATTTTATTTATTGCTTGTATTGCTGGCAGGGCCATTTGTTC
>DASQZP010000616.1:0-7432 GCA_035638655.1 Bacteroidales bacterium | reverse complement strand
CAAAGACATCAATAACGGAGACTATATTAAAGTACGCAGTGTTAATTTTGGGAAAGGTGCCAAATCATTTGAAGCAAATGCAGCTTCTGGTTCAAATGGTGGCACCATCAGTATCCGTCTTGACAACCCTGAAGGCAAACTGGCAGGGACATGCAAGATCACCCATACGGGCGGATGGCAAAGCTGGAAAGTCTTGCAGGCAAAATTTGAAAAGATAAATGGTATCCATGATGTATATTTTGTTTTCAACGGAGGAGAAGGGAATCTCTTCAATTTTGACTCATGGAAATTCAATAAAAAATAGACTTTTATAAGAGACACCTTTTTCATTCAATAAAGTTCATTAACAATGAAGATAAAACTATTTACTTTTTTACTGTCTGTTATATTCATTGCTGCAGGCTATACTTGTAATGCACAAAACTATGAGAAGACAACTTCAGGAATCAAAACGATAATTGACTCTGTTGAAATAGAAGTTCAGTTTTTTAATCCCTCAATTGTCAGGATTCTAAAATGGCCAGAAGGAACAACTTTTAAGAAAGAAAGTCTGTCGGTTATCAAATCTCCGGAGAAAACAGTTTTCAGTGTAAAACAGGAAAACGGGGAGATTATCCTGCAAAGTAAATTGATCCGTGTAATTCTGAATCCTGATAACGGCAAACTTGTATTTGCAACTGCAAATGGTACTCCATTACTGAGTGAGCAGGAAGCAGGCGTTCAATTCACAGATTTCAATGATGCGGGTGTAAAAACCTATAGTGTCCGTCAGGAATTCATACTGGATAAAGACGAAGCCATATATGGACTCGGACAGCAGCAACAGGGCCGTATGATCCAGCGTAACCTGAAACTGAATATGATTCAGGGAAACACTGATGACTATATTCCCTTTTTCCAGTCGGTAAAAGGATATGGCGTGTTCTGGGATAACTATTCACCAACACATTTTATCGATAATCCGGAACATACCTCATTTAAGTCAGATGTTGGCGAGGGTATAGATTATTATTTTATGTACGGCGGGAATGCCGACGCCGTAATTGCCTGTATGCGCGACCTCACCGGAGATGTTCCCATGTTTCCCCTTTGGACATATGGCTACTGGCAAAGCAAAGAACGCTATAAAAGCCAGGATGAGCTGGTTGATGTGGTTAAGAAGTATCGTAAACTGGGAGTTCCCCTCGACGGTATTATACAGGACTGGCAGTACTGGGGCAACAATTACCTTTGGAATGCCATGGAGTTTCTCAATCCTGAATTTTACAATCCACAAAAGATGGTCAATGATGTTCATAATCTGGATGCACACATGATCATCTCTATCTGGTCGTCGTTTGGTCCGATGACCAAACAATACCGGGAGTTGAAGAAGATTGATGCGCTGCTGGATTTTAAGACCTGGCCCGAGTCCGGCTCCCAGAAATGGCCGCCTGATATGGACTATCCATCCGGTGTTAAAGTATACGATGCCTATAACCCCCAGGCCCGCGATATCTACTGGAAATACCTGAACAAAGGACTGTTTTCCCTGGGTATTGACGGATGGTGGATGGATTCTTCGGAGCCGGATCACATGCAGTTCAAACCTTCAGATCTGGATGATCAGACGTATCTGGGTTCTTTTCGTAAGGTGCGGAATGCTTTCCCTTTGATGACTGTAGGCGGAGTATATACACATCAGCGTGCTGTTACTTCAGATAAAAGGGTATTTATACTTACCCGTTCAGCTTTTGCCGGACAGCAGCGATATGCCGCCAATACCTGGTCGGGTGATGTAGTTGCATCATGGGAAGCACTGAGAAACCAGATCTCTGCGGGCCTGAATTTTTCGCTCTGTGGCATACCCTACTGGAACAGCGATATAGGTGGATTTTTCCTGTGGAATTTCAAAAAACCCCTCGAAAATCCTGATTACCGCGAACTGTATGCCCGCTGGATACAGTTTGGCGCCTTCTGCCCGATGATGCGCTCACACGGTACAGATGCCCCGCGTGAAATATACCAGTTTGGCAAACAAGGTGATAAGATCTATGATGCCATTGAGAAATTTATTAATCTCCGTTATTCAATATTGCCCTATATTTACAGCACATCCCATGAGGTGACAGCTAACCGATCGAGCATGATGCGGGCGCTGATGATGGATTTTGCCACAGATAAACAAGCGCTGGATATTAATGATGAATTTATGTTTGGCCATACTTTGCTTGTTTGCCCGGTTACAAAACCAATGTATTCAAAGCTTAGCATAGCAGGCAAAGATACCACGCGTATTGCTGATTTCAGTGCCATAAAGGAAACAAGGGTCTACCTTCCCGAAGGCACAGAATGGGTTGATTTCTGGACAGGCGAAAAACTGCAGGGCGGACAGTATGTTAACAAACCAACGCCGGTGGATATTATGCCCCTGTATGTAAGAGCCGGATCAGTCCTTCCATTAGGTCCACAGGTTCAGTATGCGACGCAGAAAAAATGGGACAGCCTGGAAATAAGGGTATACCCTGGTGAAGATGGTTCTTTTACATTGTATGAGGATGAAAACGACAATTATGATTATGAAAAAGGAATATATTCAACCATAACCTTTTTCTGGGATGATTCCAGGCAGGAGTTGAGCATCAGCGACCGGAAAGGTTCTTTCCCTGGAATGCTGAATGAGCGGTGCTTCAAAATTGTAAAAGTTTCAAATGGAAAAGGGTTGGGAATGAAGATAGATCAATATTTTGATAAGGTGATTACCTACAAAGGAAAGAAAATGAAGGTTAAATTATAGGAATTTAAATGCTTCCGGTTTGGAATTGTATCCGTACCGGAAGCATTCAATTTCAGTTGCTCATTAAGATCAAAATACTGTTTTGTCCTTTGTAGTAGTTTTCAACTGCCGGCAGACATTTTGTTTGCATGCTCCTGCTCAAAACTAACATTCGGAAAACCTTTGAGAAACAAAGATTGCCCGCTCCTGACAGGTGGAGTTTGTAATTCGTGACTCTTTAAATTATTATTTATTTATTCTATCAAATTGATTCCAGGCCCGACATATGTTTTTTTCAATCCTCCCCAATCGATTACAACACGTTGAATGACAGTTCCCGGATCACCACATATTAATGAAATTGAATGTGTTTCTTCTCCTTTATTTAGGGGAAATTTTACCGTTGCAACAACACCATTTTGCAATACCTGGTCTTTCCATTCTCTGGAAAATTCCCTGGGTTCATTTTTGACAACAATTGCTGGTTGTCCGTCAACGGATATGCCGTATCTGTTGCTTTTTGCATGATAGAGGGGAAAGAAAGGAATTGAATAAACATGTACTATAACCGAATCGGCATTAACACAGGAAAATTCATATTCAAAACGTGATACGTTCAGGTCTTTTGGATCGGCAGTTTGTTCTGTAGCCTCCCCAAGCTGGATTGAGCTCCAGTCGTAGCCGATACCGTCAATCACCCGCAGTGTATGATTATTTTTTTCCACTTTGTTTTTATATCTTCTAAGGTCCAACACTGTACATCCTTCCAAATGGTTTTGATCCTGCCGGGGGGATAAGTTCACAGTATTAATTCCTGCATTTTTAGTATAGGCCACTTCAGGCATGTTTTGATATTTGGCAACAAACCCGGGTGAGAGTTTCATCATTCCATTCCATTTACCGTCGAGCATGTTATTGTATTTCTTTGTTAAATTGTTGATGCTGTCAAAGGCTGCTTTTGCCTCACCGGCTGCCCAGTTGGCTGCTGCAAAATCTTTCTCCTTATACATTTCATCGTTTAACTGTGCACAAAGAAATTTACGGTTCATCTGATAAGCCCCCATCACAGGGTAACCTAACAGTTCAAAGAATGCGGGACGGTAGTTTTCAGGCAGCCCGTTTAATATTTCACTGGTTAAATCAGAAATCCTCTTGTAATCAGCCAGACGTTGTCTGGCATCATTGTAATGATTAAATGAAAATTCCGTATTTGCTAATCGCTCTAATCTTTTATCTCCATCCCATTCGCGTTCCCAGCCCATAAATTCCGGTTTACGACTCCATGCCAGCCTGTAATAATTATCCATTATGTCCTGAAGTTTTTCTTGCTTAATACCATGGAAAATGCTTGAAAGAAATTGGCTCTGGAGCTGGTTTATACGAGAATAATCGTATTTATTTACATCCCATGCAAAGTCGAAGAAAGTTTGTATACCCAGTTCGGCAGGTTTAATATCTCCTACATTAATTAACCAATAACGATTTGCTCCAACATCAAAAGCCTTTTTCAATTCTTCATACATCAGTACAGGTGGGGTAGTATTCAACCATAAATAATCATGAGGAGTTCCCAGATAAGATAAATGATAGTAAACTCCGGCGTCTCCACTTCTTTTCTGTTCTTCAGGATTACTCAGCCGTTTGATATAACCATAATTATCGTCAACCCAAACCAGGGTAACATCCTCCGGAACTTCAAGCCCCATTTCATAAATCTCCATTGTTTCTTTATATGGAACAAAGATTTGTTGAATTTCTTCTGCTGGTTTGTCAAGATACTTTTCGAGAATCTTCCGCTGATCTTTGATGACGTGAGTTAAAATCTCTACTTTTTCCTTTGCTGTATGATGTCCCCTTAGTCCTTCATCATGCAACCCGCGCATACCAACCGTATAAATATTCTCATATGGAGATGCTTCATTCACCCGGTTATCCAGTTTTTTAAGAATAACATCTTTATTGGTTGTGTAATTCCATTCCCCGTCACGCTTAGTATCCCATTCCGATTTTGACGCATTGTTGAACAACAAGGGTTCGCAATGAGATGTTGTGACGATAATACCATATTCGTCAGCGACTAGTTTGCTTCCGGGATATTGATAAAAAGCCCCTGTGCAACTGTGCATGGCGGGCGCAAGCATGTTTCCTTTCAGCCGGAGTATCAATTCACAAACCCTGGCGTAGGTTTTGGGACCAATATCATCCAATTCTTTTTCGTAGTTTCGGGCAGCCCAGGGATGCAATCCCCAATCTTCATCATTAATAAAAATACCCCGGTATTTTACAGATGGGGCTTGTGATATATAGCAGAGGTTTTTTAAATACAACTCACTGCTTTTTTTTACCGGAACATCAGCCCACCAATACCATGGTGAAACGCCCATTTTTTCGGAAAGAGTAAATGCACCATACGCAGTACCTCTTCTATCGCTACCGGCAATTACTAAAGCTTTTTGAACGCCCCTGAACGGTTTATCTACTGTTTGAATAAGATAACGTTCCCATTGGTTTCGAATGCTGTCTGCCTGTATTTTTTTTTCAGCAATTAACTGATCAATTAACTGGTTTTTCCCGATTGTCCCTATGATGATTATTTTGTTCTTCAGGTTTTTAATGTTTGATTGTATGATTGGCTTCTTTCCTGAAATCATTTCTATATCCGAAGCAAACAATAGTGATGTCGTATGAACAACTTTATAATCCGCTGAATCAACGAAAATCGACATTTGTGATTTTGGATTGATAATAGTAAAATAATCATTTTCTTTTGGAGAGTGATTCGTTACCTGTATTTGTGCAAACAAAATCTGAGGAAGCAGTAGTGTTATAAATATGATATTTTTCATCCGTTAAAATTTCATGTTATTAATATATTTTACTCTAAAATCCGCATAATTACTTTGTTAAGTTCCATTGATCCATGATAAAGGATGGTAAAAATAATAAATTGAATTGACTGAATGAAAAAACTCTATCTAAAATTTTTGCATGCCTTGTTCTCGAACATTTTGATCCAGACACCTGGCTTTATTGACAGACACTATTTAGATGATCCCATGTGGTTGCTGATTTGGTTATGTGATGAATAAGAGTTCACCAATAGTTCCAGGTCTGTAAACTGACAGGCAGTAACCATTATGATCAAAATTAATAGAAATTTATGTATTTTAGAATTTTTTATTTTCCGTTTTGATAATGAATATTGAAACAACTTAAATTTAAATTTATCTAACCATGAAAATATCTTATTCATTTCTTGTACTTATCATATTATTTTTCTGCAAAACCTCATCGGCGCAGGAAAACCATGCCCATAATCCAATTATTGATGCCGATGTACCCGACATATCCATCATGCGGGTAGAAGACCAATACTACATGAGCAGTACCACGATGCACATGAGTCCGGGTGTTCCCATCATGAAATCGGATGACCTGGTGAACTGGCACCTTATTAACTACGCCTACGATACCCTGGCAGACATTGATGCGCTAAACCTCAACAACGGAAAAAGTGCTTATGGGGCAGGATCATGGGCAAGCAGCCTGCGGTATCACAACGGCAGGTATTACGTATCCACTTTTTCAGGAACTACTGATAAAACGTATGTATTTACCACCAAAGACATTGAGCATGGTCCCTGGAAGAAATATGCCTTCAAACCGAGGTTACATGACAATTCGTTGTTTTTCGATGATAACGGCCGTGTGTATATGATATATGGGAATGGCAAACTCAGCATCATTGAGCTAAAAGCAGATGCTTCCGGCATCAAGCCTGGTGGTGTCGATCAGGTACTGATTGAAAATGCCAGTGCACCAGCCGGGGATAATATCATGCTCGGTGCTGAAGGTTCGCAGTTGTTTAAAGTGAATGGCAAATACTATCTTTTTAACATTACCTGGCCGAGAGGTGGCATGCGCACCGTGATTATCCACAGGGCTGATAAGATCACCGGTCCGTATGAGGGCAGGATTGGTTTGCAGGACAAAGGCGTGGCACAGGGCGGCCTTATCAGTACACCTGAAGGAAACTGGTATGCTTATCTTTTCCGCGATTATGGATCAGTCGGACGAGTGCCTTATCTCGTTCCTGCCAAATGGCAGGACGGGTGGCCTGTACTGGGTATAGACGGGAAAGTGCCCGAGGTGCTGGAAAACCTGCCTGCCAGCAACGGACTGATCCCAGGCATTGTTAATTCTGATGAATTTACCCGTCAAAATGGCGATCCGGACCTCCCGCTGGTTTGGCAATGGAACCACAATCCCGTAAACGAGCTCTGGTCGGTAACCCAACGAAAAGGTTACCTGCGACTTACTACAGGCCGGATTGACACCTCCTTTGTAATGGCAAGGAACACATTAACACAGCGTACCATCGGTCCGGTATGCAGTGGCTCAACAAGCGTGGATGTATCCAATATGAAGGAAGGAGATTTTGCAGGACTGTCACTGCTGCAAAAGAAATACGGGCTGGTAGGTGTTAAATATAAAAAAGAAGGAAAAGTAATCGTGATGGTGAATGCCGAAACCGGTCGTCCCCTTGAAATTGAAAGCATTCCTTTGAAACAGAACACCGTTTTTCTTAAAGCCGGGTGTAATTTCACGAACCGTTCTGATAAGGCCTACTTCTTTTATAGCCTGGACGGGAAATCATGGAAGCGAATTGGCAACCAA
>DASQZP010000615.1:0-2899 GCA_035638655.1 Bacteroidales bacterium | reverse complement strand
ATCCAGTATGTCAAGTTTGTTGAATTTTGTCAGAATTACTCCAATAGAGTGTAGGGTAAAATCGCTTATAAAAATTTGGTTTAATGGAATAGTATCGAGAAATTGGGAAACAATAGCTGATTTGTCCTGATCTAATAATCTCTCAAGCCATATATTCGTATCAATCAAATATTTTACTCTTGTCTCCAATCGAGCGCTTTTTTTTGTAAGTCAACTGAATTGTAATTTTCTCCTTTTAATCCTCCTGCCCAGTCCTGAGACAATTTTTTTGATTTCTTGACGGCTCTTTTATTAATTAAGTAATCTAAATAATTATCTAATTCCTCGATTAAATCGGGAGTCAATTGTTTAATTTTAGTTTCAATGTTTTTTATCGTCCTCATATCACAAATGTACTAAAAATTGAAAAGCGATACAATGGTATTAAGAGCTTGTAGAGGCTATAGAAGCTATAGAGGCTGTAAAAGTTGTAGAAGTTAGTGTTCAGTAAATAAAATCAGATTTAGTTTACTTAGTGCCTGTCAATAAACTCAAGTGTCTGGATCAAAATGTTTGAGAACAAAGCCTGTTCCGTTCTAAACGGGGGCATGCAAATATTTTAATCCGTAGTATACTATTTTAATTAGCAATAGGCAATTAGCAATAGGCAATTAGCAATAGGCAATTAGCAATGGGCAATGGGCAATAGACAATAGGCAATTGAAACCCTACAGTGAAGTAGCCGATGTATAATTTGAACAACATGTTGGAAAAAGTTGTCGCATAAGCGCCTAATGTCTATGTGGGATAAAGATTTTTGCAAAAACGCAGTTATCGGACATTAAGGACAGACGCCACTTATCAACTAATACCTGAATTCCATTTTTCTTTTTAACTGCTCATACAAGTTGAAAACAATCGGACAGACTTCATAATTATCGATCACGCCAAAAAGCCTGGAATTGAATTCATCTTTTTGGGTATGGGGATACGACCGGCACTCTTCCGGCCTGTCGGCATAAATTGTACATCTCTTATTTTCCAGATACCTGCAGGGTGTATCTTTTAAATATTTGTTATTATCGCCAGATACTTCAATAAACTTTTTTTTAAAATCTTTCGCTGACATCTTATCAATTGCTGAGAGCCGTTCAATCTCTTCATCAGTAACAGCTGTGGTAAAAATACTACAACAATTACCACATTTGGTGCAATCTATCTGTGCTGCAATCTCATCATGCAGCTGGTGGACGATTTCATCGACTTCATCCTCATCCTGTCCTTTCAGAAAGGAACGGAATTCAAAGTTCTCGTCACTCTTTTCTTTGCCTGCAAGTTTGATTACATCTAAGTTGGTTTCTAATTTCATAATTTTATTTTTTTATGACTGATAGCAATTTTATTAACCTCATGACAGCAATGAAACAGACCCGTTGTCTGTCAGGTTTTAGTTGTTATCTTAAAAGTCCCGATAATTCTTATCTTTCCAGTCATCCATTGCAAACACAGCTTTCATTTCATTTATTAAACCTGCATTAATCTGTATTTGCAAACAGGTGGATGCAACGGTTCTTTCATCTGTCTTATTTATTATATGATTAAGGGTCTGCACAGTTTCATCTTCAATTTTTTCACCAGAAATCTTGTAATACATCTCTAATCCCTGCAGTGCTTCGTATTGTTCATCTTTATTTCTGCTTGTTATCGAATCAGTAAATATTGATTTTGCGAACGGAATATGATAATAGTAATTCAAACCTGCGATAATTCGAAGAGAAGTAGATCGCCGTATGTCACTTCTTTTGCTGTGATCATCTTTTAACTTCATAATTTTCTGCATATATCCTATCAGATGTGATAAAATCTTTTTGTCTGCATTATTATAATCGGTATCTGGCAACAATTCCTCTGTTACGTCATTATCAAGTGACTGTAAAACCGTAATTTTATAAGGAATTTTATTTGCTAATTTCCAAAAATCTTTTTCTATATATGCTATTTTCCTGCCTTTGGATTTTGCAAGCTTTATTATCGTTTCACAAAATAATGTGACTTCATTTAAATTGACTTTTTTTGATAATGCGCTATCCAGGGGATAGTAAATGGAATCGTAATCGATCTTACTAACTGGATCATTTATTATCAGATCAACCTGATGGCATATTTCTTTTATGCTTTTTTTCCTTATTTCCTTCATTGCATTATGTTTTAATATTGTAGAGGTTGTAGAAGCTGTAGAGGTTGTAAAGGTTATAGAGGTTATAGAGGTTATAGAGGCTGTAGAAGCTATAGAGGCTGTAGAGGTTGTAGAAATCAGATCAATCATAAAACCTACAGCGTCTTTTTCAAACCATTTCAAACCACCTCAAACAACTTCAAACAACTTCAAACCATCTCAAACCATTTCAAACAACGTCAAATCATCTCAAACCAATTCAAACAACTGAATTACAACCGAATAAACAACCGAATAAACAACTGAATTACAACAGAATAAACAACTGAATAAACAACCGAATTACAACCGAATAATCCTCGCCGCCCATCCGCCTCCGGGAGCCATATGAATCTTCAGCTTATCACCTTTTTTAACAGGTATTACCTCTTTCTCATAATCGGTTGCTTCAGTGTCTGCATTAATCCCGTCTTTAAATACAACCGCCTGATAATTGCCATCACCCAGAAACGAAAGGTCGATAGTCAGGTCCCGCGGACTCCAGTCAGTCATGGCTCCAACAAACCAGGTATCACCTTTCTTTCTGGCTACAGTCACATAGTCTCCAACTGATCCGTCCAGTGGAACAGTCTCATCGAAGGTTGTAGGGATGCTGGTAATAAAATCGGTGCATTCCTGTTCTTTCATATAAGCTGTCGGACTGTCAGACAACATTTGAATGGGTACTTCAAAAACGACATACTG
>DASQZP010000614.1:0-2285 GCA_035638655.1 Bacteroidales bacterium | reverse complement strand
CTAATGGTAATTTCTGGATTTCGAACGATACGGATAGCCATGGTGATCCGCAGAATCATGTAAGCCAGATCCAGTTTAACCCGACAGACAGAACGTTTTATAATGTTCCGGCAGCGGACACTTCAACGTTTATCTTCCCGGGACCACGTGGAGTCGCATTTAGCGCAACCGGTGATACCATGTACACAGTCGGATGGAATTCTGGTTTTATTTTCATGTTTACAAAAGGCCCGGTGGGTGTAGCAGACAATCCAGTTCCTGATGTCCCACAAGGATATTCGCTGAGTCAAAACTATCCGAATCCGTTCAACCCGACCACTAGCTTCAGCTACGTACTGCCAAAAGAACAGTTTGTTACAATTACTGTTTATAATGCATTAGGTCAGGAAGTAACGAAGCTCGTAAATGAAAAAATGAGCGCAGGTACCCATCACGTATCATTTGATGGTTCTGATCTCGCTTCAGGTTTGTATGTCTATCGCCTGAATGCCGGTAAGGTTAACATTGCTAAAGAGATGGTTCTGGTTAAATAAGCATCTCCGAAATCAATGATAGATTTACAAAAAAGGCTGGGCAAACCCAGCCTTTTTTGTTTGCTTCAGGATTTCAGAATTACACTATCGGGGACATATTTTAATATTTTTATCAAAAAAACTGATGATGAAATGCATATTTCTATTGATTAAATATAAATGTTATAACATATTCTATATCGACTTTCCGTTGCATTTACCAATGTGTTTCACCCATTTGAGGAAATAGAGACTCTGACCAAAACGTGACTGAATATATAATTTTTCTGATCCTTGGGGATATATTAATCTGAGTTGTGATTTGTTTAATCAATGCGCATCGAATCGAGATAGACCGAGAGGAGGGGAGCCTATGGACTGATTCGGTTTATTTTATAATCTTAATTTCACCCTATCATTAAAGGAGATAATTATGAAAAGAAAGTTATTGTTTTTACTTACATTGGTTCTGCTCACCATTCCGGTATTAAGTTTTGCTCAGGGTTGGACTGAAGTAGCAGATCCTGACAATTGGGGATATATTGGTGTTTTAGATTCAGAAGCGGGTAGCGAACCCCATGGAGTTGCTGTAGATCCAGAGGGAAAAATCTGGATTTGCTACTATTCTACGGGCGCCACAGTTAATGAAATCCGTGTGTATAATTCAGATGGAACAGCTGCATCCTTTTCACCTATTACTGAGGTAACTGCCAGCGGAGATTTAGGTGATAGTACATTTACAACAATGCGGTCTGCACGTGGTATAACGACTGATAATAATGGCAATATTATTGTCACGGTCTATGGTACGGATGTTCTGCGGATTAATTACCAAACTGGTGAGGGAATGAATTATTTTATCAAGGATGGTTCCACACTTTCCCCGGCAGTTGATGGTGATGGGTTTATCTATATTGGTAAAGTTGTCGGCGTCAATCCAATCACAGTATTGAACTCAGATTTCACTAGCTCTGGCGAAATCACCCTGGACGGTGCTCCTGGTTTTGCCCGTGGTATGGATGTCTCGGCCGACGGTAAAGCAATCTGGACGGGTACCTTGTCAACTGGTCCCCTGAAACGTTGGGAAACGACAGATTATATCAACTGGACACCCTCCGATACCATTATGACCAATGCTGCTGGCGACACCATCTGGCAGGCACAGCTCGTAACTGTTGATTATGGTCCCGAAGGTAACCTGTGGGTATCTCAGGATGCGGCGTACGGTGGCGATCAGACTGTCAATGCTGCAATTGCGATGAATTATGATGCCAAGACCTATTACGAGGTTTCCATGCCGGATACCAATCTATTCCCGTTACAGGGACCCCGTGGTGTGGCATTCAGCACCACAGGTGATACAATGTATGTTGCCAGTTTTAATGCCAGCGCTGTATTTATGTATAAAAAAGGCGCCGGTGGCACAGATATTGGTAATGAAGTAGCTAATTTGATTCCTGAAGGATATAGTTTGCAGCAGAACTATCCGAACCCCTTTAACCCGACAACTGTTATTCCGTTTGAACTGGGTAAAGATGGTCACGTGATGCTGTCTGTGTATAATATTAAGGGTCAGAAGGTTGCTACTTTAGTGAATCGCAATATGACCGCTGGAGCACATCAGATAAAATTTGATGGCTCTGATTTTGCAAGTGGCCTTTATATGGTGAGACTCCAAAGCGAAAATGGCAAAGTAGATTTAGCCCGCGAAATGCTGTTGACTAAGTAAGTTACATGTGACTTTGTAGGTCATTTAGAAAAGGGCCAGTATTA
>DASQZP010000613.1:0-3857 GCA_035638655.1 Bacteroidales bacterium | reverse complement strand
GTAAATGGGACTATTGTTTTTTCACTATTTCGCCTGTAACAATTAAGTATCTTAAGAATTTATGAATGATTAACCGAAAATCAATATTCTTCTTTCTTCTGTTCCTGGTTGGATTAATGTTTCTGCAAAATATGTATGGTCAGGAAAACGATCTTCGAGATGACAAAACTTCAGCAGATTATGATAGCATAGCTACAGAAAATGATCCAACACTAAAGCAGGACTATCTGGAAAAGAAATATAAAAATTTTTTATATACCAATTCTGACGGAATAATTCCTGGTGATAAGTTTATCATTGGAGCCGATAAAGGGATTATTTATTTTCAGACAGATTCATTAAGGGTGAATTCAGACGTAGTTCAGTTTTTCAAATTTAACGATAACTTTTGGGCAAACACGGAATTTATCGATCAGGAGAAGAATAGTTTTGCGCTTCGAATTCAAGAAGGGAAAATTAATTTGTTCAGAAAAGTATATCTGCGTGATTATAGCAGTTTTTACAGTCTTTTTATACGGGAACAAACATTGTTTGCTGATATTAACCGGGACTCCAGGAAGAGAGAGGTTTACTATTACAACATGGGGTATGGTGACCTGAGGTATTTTAAATACGTAAATCTGAAATGGGATCTGTATTCCAGCAAAAACAGTTTACAATATCTGAAAAAGTACAGAAATGCACAGGTTGGATGTTCAGTCCTTATACTTACCGGTATCACTTCAATGGTTTATGGGTTAAGCTATGATGTAAGAAAAAATCATGAAGCGAATCTTACTATTTCAGGTACAAATCTTACACCTTTTCTTGAGGCCGGACTGGGCATTATTGCTATTTGGACAGGCATTAATTTTTCTAAGAAAAATATCAGGTATTTAATGAGAGCTGTTGAAGTATACTAGTGTCTGTCCATAATGTCCGATAACTGCGTTGTTGCTAAAATTTTAATTCCTCATAAGCATTATTAGACGCTTAGGTGACAACTTTTACCAACATGTTGTTCAAATTATGCACATCGGCTACTTCACCGTAGGGGTTCAATTGTTAATTGCTAATTGCTAATTGCCAATTGAAATAGTATACTGTGGATTAAAATTTTTTCACGCTCCCATTTAGAACGGAACTGGCTTTGTTCTCGAACATTTTGATCCATACACTTGACTTTATTGACAAACTCTACTTAGTATCTTTTTCTGAATTCCCTTGGAGTACATCCGTTTATTTTTAGAAAAGCAGCATTAAAGCGACTGATTGAATTAAAGCCGCAGTCATAAGCAATGTTGGTAATGTTCATAGTGGTTGTTACCAGTTTTCTTTGTGCATGTGATATTCTTGTTTCAATCAGATATTCATTTAGGGTACATCCAAATGCTTTTTTAAAAATGGTATTGGCATAATCCGGGTGAAGGCCAATTGCTGCTCCTATATCATAGACTTTTAGCTGGTTATGGTAGTGTTGTGCAATATAAATAGCAATCTTTTCTACCTGATTGACGACTTTGAAATTAACGGGCGGTTCATTAATGTCATTATTTACTGGCATATTCTCCGCCATTCTGATTAACCTGGCATGAAGTTCAAGTTGTGAGACCTTCACTGTCTGATCACTATTCATGTCTTTTGTCCAGTTTTCGAATAAAAATTCGTCATAAAGTGCATAATTTTCATCCTTTTCGTATAAAACTTCACCTTTTAATATGTTATCAACAAATCTTGAGGGCAGCTTCCATTTAAGAAATTGTGAAAAAGGGATGGTGCATACATAATAGGGTGTGGTTATTTGGTAGTCGACGATTTGATGGGAAAAAAGCCCCCAAAATACAGTAAGTTTTCTTTCCCGGATAGATATTTTTTTATCCTGAAAAAGATAAGTAAGGTTTCCTTCAGGAATATAGTTGATCTCAATTTCATTATGGCGATCGGCTCTTCTCATAAGAGAGGGAGACCACAATTCAAAGGTGAGTCCATAGGGCTTCAGTTCATCCCGGCTTTCATCAAATTGCTTAATTATCTCGGATTTCAACATAATATATTGGGAAAACAGGTGGTTTATATTAAATATCGAGGCTAAATTTACATTATTAAACACTAATACAAAAAGCTATGAAATATTTATTCTTATTATTTTCTCTCCTTTTTAGTACAAACTTGCTTTCCGGGCAATCTGTTCAAAAAAACAGACTTATTGTTTTGTCTGATATTGAAGCAGAAGTTGATGATACTGAATCTTTTGTTCGGTTGATGCTATATACCAACAATATTGACATAGTAGGATTAATTGCGACTACTTCCATTTGGAAAAGATGGGGAGTAGAACCTGAATCAATTAAAAAAATCATTAGAGCCTATGGCAAGGTGCAGCCAAACCTGCTGAAACATGAAGCTGGTTATCCGGGTGCTGATGTTTTACTTGCAAAAGTAAAAAAAGGTTCACCCGTTTATGGCATGCAGGGGGTTGGAGAGGGCAGGGACTCTGAAGGTTCCGAATGGATTATCAACGTGTTGGAAGAAAAAGATGACCGACCAGTATGGGTTTCAGTTTGGGGAGGAGCCAATACTCTTGCTCAGGCACTGTATAAAATAAAACACACCAAAACAAAAGCAGAAGCCGAAAGTCTGATTGCAAAGCTAAGGGTGTATACCATCTCCGATCAGGATGACAGTGGCATCTGGATGCGGAAGAATTTTCCGGAGCTGTTTTATATTGTAAGTCCGGGTGATGATTACGGCAGTGCTACCTGGACAGGTATCAACAGCTATATACCGGGTATTGACAATGAAAATATCAGCAACCATTGGCTAGCCTGTAATATTCAGCAGGGACATGGCCCGCTGGGCGTCGAATATCCTGATGTGGCCTATGGCATGGAAGGAGATACCCCGTCATGGCTGGGCCTGATCCTCAATGGCCTTAATGTACCCGAACATCCCGAATGGGGTGGCTGGGGTGGTCGCTATGAATTGTATAAGCCCGATTTTGAAACACAGAAGAAAGGCAGCTCGGGAGTACCGTTTGAACCGGAGCCACGAGCCATCTGGACCAATGCCAATGACAGCTATACACCCGTTGTTCCCAATGATTTTGGAAGATCAGTTAAGCTGGATACAACCACTTTTAGCGGTTATAAAGTTACCCTCTGGCGCTGGCGGGATGATTTTCAAAACGATTTTGCGGCACGTATGGACTGGTGTATCAAAAGCTTTGCCGAAGCCAATCATCCTCCCGTACCTGTATTGAGTAATCCTGTAGAAATGACGCTTAAATCCGGAAAGGGAGTAGTATTGGATGCATTTGATTCATATGATCCAGACGGGGATAACCTAAGTTTCCTTTGGTTCAGCTATCCTGAAGCCGGAACCTACAAGAAAAAAATTATCACTGACGCACAAAATTCACGCAAGTTATACATTGTAGCTCCACAGGTTGACAAAAAAGAGACGGCTCATATTATTTTGAGAGTCACAGATAAGGGAACACCACAACTTTCAAGGTACAAAAGGATAATCTTGACATTTCTTCCGGAATAAATAAGCTGAGTGTTTTGCCAGTGTGTATATCCATGACCATATTTTCTTTAGAGCACTCAATATAAAAAACTATCAAAGAATCTATTATATTTGTTCTAAAGAAGAACGATTATGGGTTTAATCCTGCATCAAAAGGAAAGTGGTTTAATTGCAGAGTTGCAGTCTGATACCGTGTTAGCGGAAACTCAGGATTTTCTTGATCTGATGGCAAACGCAGGTTACAGCGGAGCTGAAAAAATGATCATCCATAAGCATAACCTGCCGGAGGATTTTTTCAGACTGGAAACCCGATTGGCAGGAGAAATATTGCAGAAATTTTCCACCTATAA
>DASQZP010000612.1:0-3825 GCA_035638655.1 Bacteroidales bacterium | reverse complement strand
ATGATGCGACTGGGAGATGGAGCGAGAGAGCGAAGGGGCGACTGAGCGAGGGTGAGATGAGGCGATGATGCGATGATGCGAAGAGGCGAATGGGCGAACGATGATCCGGTCAAACCGGAAGATTTCCAGGGCAGGTTTCATTTTCATCACACCAGTGACATCATCCGTGCCGCACAAGCCGGCCAGTTATCCGATAAAATAATGATCACCGTCCACCCGCAACGTTGGACAAACAGCCCCATGCTATGGATCAGGGAGCTGGTAATGCAGAATGTGAAGAATGTGGTGAAGCGGTGGTTGTATGTTTAGTTGTTGATTTGTTGAGAAGTTTAGGAGTTTAGGAGTTTAGGAGTTTAGGAGCAGCCAGCATCATATCCGGATGAAACATGAAGCTCCTCTGTTACTTTGTCACTATAGTTACTCGCACCCACAAGCCATTGCTCAAACCCGCTCGTGATCCTTGCCCACACAAGGCCCCCACACATCCAAAGGCAAGGATTGTCACCTTGTTACTTTGTTAGGAGTTTAGGCGTTGAGGAGTTGAGTGGTGAAAGTGCCTCCATGGCTGCCGAAGCAGCAGTGCTGGGTATACCGGCCATCTTTATCGACAACACCGGCCGTGGCTATACCCGTGAACTGGAGCAGCGGTATGTTTTGCTTTATAATTTTGGTGAAGCAGACGAGCAGGTTGAAGCAGCCTTACAAAAAGCAAAAGCCCTGCTGAATAACCCAGATTTGCTAAACGAATGGCAACACAAACGCCACCGTATGTTACAGGAAAATATAGATGTCACGCGATTCCTGGTTGATTTTGTGGAAAACCGTTTCACCGCAAAAAAGTAATAGTTTCAACCGCCCTTACTTCGCTCATTTGCGTCTTCGCATCTTAGCGGTAAAAAAAGAAAAATAAACCGCTAAGACACAGAGGGCGATTCAAATACTGAATCATGATGCGATCCCAATAAAACTATGGATCAACCAGCTGAACATTAGTTTTTGCGGATCTAATCACAATATATTATATATATTTGCGATTCAAGTCATTTTTTTATATTTTTATTTAAAATTTTGCAATGATAATACGTGAATTAGAGCATATTATACAACCTTATCTTTTTAAAAACAAAACCCTGTTGATCTATGGAGCCCGGCAGGTAGGTAAAACAACGCTGGTTCATTCATTAGTCCGGAAATATAAAGACCAAACACTGTTCCTTAATGGAGATGATGCTGATGTGCGCGATATTTTTAACCAGGTGAGCAGCACCAGGTTAAAACCAATTATAGGTCAATATAAAATAGTTGTAATAGACGAAGCACAGCGAATCCCGGAAACTGGTCTGGTACTGAAAATTATTCACGATAATTTTCCTAATATTCAACTAATTGCAACCGGTTCATCGGCATTCGAACTGGCCAATAAAATAAAAGAACCTTTAACCGGCCGCAAACTGGAATTCAAATTATTTCCTGTCTCTTTTAACGAGATGGTTAAATTTCACGGCTTTCTTACAGAAAAAAGGCTTATCGAACATCGCATGATTTATGGTTCTTATCCGGATATTGTTTTAAATCCCGGCATGGAAAACAAACTTTTAAAATCTTTAGCATCCAGTTATTTATACAAGGATTTGTTAATGCTCGAATATATTCAAAAACCTGTATTACTTGAAAAATTATTAAAAGCGCTGGCATTACAGATCAGCAACGAAGTATCCTATAATGAATTAGCCAGGTTGGTTGATTCTGACCGGGGCACAGTTGAAAAATATATTGATTTATTAGAAAAAGCATTTATTATTTTCCGGTTACATGGCTTAAATAAAAATGTTCGGAACGAAATTAAAAAAGGGAAGAAAATATATTTTTATGATAATGGTATACGCAACGCCGTTATTGGTAATTTTCTTCCAACAAATTCACGTACAGATGTGGGTGCATTATGGGAAAATTATATCATTAGTGAAAGGGTAAAATATAACCATAACAACGATATAGATTTTAACTGTTATTTTTGGAGGACCACCCAGCAGCAGGAAACAGATTATGTCGAAGAGATCAATTCGGAATTTACAGCTTTTGAATTTAAATGGAATCCAAATAAAAAAGGCTTTCTCTCAAAAACTTTTTCAAAAGCATATCCGGTTAAAACTTTTAAAACGATTTCACCGAAAAATATAGAATCATTTTTAATGGATGTCTAAAAAATTTGAAGGTTTTCGGTGCATGGTTAAAAGAAAACAAGGCCCGCAGGGCCTTAAAAAGAACTTAACCACTAATAACACAGATTACACGAATGATGAAAAAGAAGTGTTTTCCAAATAATGTAAATTTATAATAGCAAACAAGTTTTATTAATGATTCCCGACAATCATTTAAAACAAAAGAGGCTTAACCCGCCATTTCCGTAAAGATAAAATATGGATTATTTTAAAAAAAAAGGGCGTTAGCCCCGCAATCTTCGTAGATTTGAACATACATAAATGTAATAAGAGGCGTAGCCCTGATATAAGATAATAAAATATGGCAAACTCATATTATGAAAAAAAAGGGTTTTAAGTTAATGGATGGTCTCCTGATCCTCCTGCTGTCATTATTTTGTCGTTTTTCCAAATGCCCTGCAACGGTTAGGCTTAGTTGTTAATCGACATATATTTCACGAATGATACTTTTTACCTCTTTTATTTCAGGTTTAGAAAGTCGTCCTAAAGGTTTAATAATCCTTTGTTTGTCAATTGTTCTTATCTGATCCAGAACTACCCAACCAATCTTATTATCATGTTTGACCTCTACTCGTGTGGGGTAGTTTTTTGAACTTGTAGTCATAGGAGCAATTACAACAGTTCTTAAGTACTTATTCATCTCAATGGGAGAAATCACGACACAAGGTCTGGTCTTTTTGATCTCACTTCCAATGGTCGGATCCAGGTTTACTAAAACTATCTGATATTGATTCATTTCCATTCGTCCGGATTTTCATCCTCGAATACATCATCAAAGAGCAACTTGTCATCTCCATTTTCGGACATTTCCATAAATGCCTTTTCCCATCCTTTTCTCGGTTTGGCAAGAGGTTTTATAATAATCTGTCCCTTTTCCAGGATCATATCTACCTTGTCCCGGATATTGTATTTTTCAAGGATGGTCTTACTGAATCTTATTCCTTTGGAATTACCTATTTGTATAACTGAAACTTCCATAATCTATATCATTAATGTAATTACAAAGTTACTACTTTTTTAATATTTTGCAAACCATAAAAAAGGGTTATTTTATCGTGGTATCAACTTTTGCACGACAGCCCCACAAGTAAGCCTAACGAATGCATAAACATCAACATATTGCGTTTATGACTATTATTTGAACTGGTTTTTATGCTTAACTTTTTGATTTAATTACTTTACAGATAAGTCTACTCATAGATTTTTTGTATATATCATTTTTTGAGGTTGAATCGTGTATTTTACCAAGCCTGTTTTTATCCCTCCCCCTCTACTGGCTGATAAATCTCCCTCAATATGGCGTTGAGAAGTGGAGGAGTTTATTTGTTTATTTGTTTATTTGTTGAGGAGTGGAGGAGTGGAGAAGTTTAGGAGTTTAGTTGTTTAGTCGTTTAGTCGCAGCATCATCCGGATGTAACAGCTTCCAACCCATCTCTCTCTTTTCCCCCTGGCTACCGGGCATGCCTTATGTCATTTGCATACTTCATACTTCATACTTTAAACTCAAATCGGGCATACCGTAATCTTTTTTTCTTCCGACTCAAAACTCAAACTCAAACTCAAACTCTCAAACCATTTCAAACCTTTCACCCTCTCGCCTCTC
>DASQZP010000611.1:0-2482 GCA_035638655.1 Bacteroidales bacterium | reverse complement strand
AAAATGCCGTATCCCATAATAGGATACGGCTCTTTTCAACTTTACTAAATCTATGGGAGTTATTCTGCACTCATGAGTCTTACAGTATCCATTTTTGTGACCTGCCCGGCCAGAACGGATACATCTGTAATTGTATCGTTTAAATAAGGAGCTACTGCAGTGTATATTAACTTGTAACTCCCTTCATTAAGCCCTTTCAGCAAATAATACCCGGCATCATCGGGCAAAGCAGAGATTGTATCTTCTCCCAGTATGGCATTTACTTCCGGATTGGCTTCGGGAGGTAACAGAACACCTTCAATTGCACCGGTTACTCCTTCAGTGTAAGTACGGATTACCGGTTTGAGAATAAATTTACCATTGCCTGTTTCCACTACAGAATGTTTGGCATCAAAATCAATCCACAACCTGTAATCAATCGCTGGGTCAATTACTGCATGCACATTCAATTTCAATCCTGATTGTTGAGCTGAGGGAGTTTTAAGATCATAAGTCATTCCATCTTTTACAATAGAATTGTTATTGCCCAGCACCAGCCTTACCTGGCTTACAGTAGCCGCA
This sequence comes from Bacteroidales bacterium, assembly GCA_035638655.1. Lineage (GTDB taxonomy): Bacteria > Bacteroidota > Bacteroidia > Bacteroidales > DASQZP01 > DASQZP01. The sequence goes on along the minus strand of DASQZP010000611.1, from coordinate 1,921 downwards.
GGTAAAGTAAATGTTCCAAGAAGCGTATCAAGTCCGTTTTGTAAATCAAGCAAATTATACACACCCGGATGAATGATATCCGGCGAAATCACACTGTCGCCTTCGGATGTTTTAATCTGAACAGATTGTATATCTATGTTTACTGCATCATATGTTGCCGGAGCATCCGTAAGATAGAGTAATAACGTTCCACTTCCATTGTTTTGGGTCTTATCCTCACAACCTGTTGTCAACACAGCAAAAAGGGCCAATGCTGAAAAAAATAGTAAACTAATTCTCTTTGTACTCATAAAATTAATCCTTTAAGTTCCACATTAAATGTTCTGAAGGATAAACAAAAAAGAAGCAAGATGGTTGGAACAAGAATTAATCTTTTTTACTTCTAATCCATTCCCTGGCATTTACAAAACCTTCTATCCAGGGAGACACTTCATCGGACCTGCGATCATACGGATAATGCGCCCAATTCCAGGGATGAACAGCTCTTTCCAGATGCGGCATAACAGCCAGGTGTCTTCCGTCTGCGCTGCATATTCCGGCGGTTGAATAATCGGAGCCGTTAGGGTTTCCCGGATATCCGTCATAGCTGTATTTCATTGGTATGTGATAATTCTTTTCATCATCTGCCAGCATAAATTTACCTTCTCCATGGGCAACCCAAATACCGAGGCGTGAACCAGCCAGCGATTTCAGCATAACTGAATTGTTTTCGGGGATGTCCACATTCAGAAAAGCAGATTCAAATTTATGTGAATCATTGAAATGCATTTTGGGTTTGGCTACCTCACCAGATGAGACGAGTCCAAGTTCCACCATAAGCTGGCACCCGTTGCATACGCCAAGGCTGAGTGTGTCCGGACGTGCATAAAATTCATCTAACGCCTTTTTTGCTTTTTCATTATAAAGGAATGCACCAGCCCAGCCTTTGGCTGATCCAAGCACATCAGAATTTGAGAATCCACCGACAAAAACAATCATACTAACGTCCTGAAGGTCTTCCCGGCCGCTGATCAGATCGGTCATATGCACATCTTTTACATCCAGACCTGCCAAATGCATCATCCAGGCCATTTCACGGTCACCATTAACTCCTTTTTCCCTTATTATGGCAGCTTTTATTCCTGACTTTGTTCTTCTGGAAGGGTCAATACCAAAAGCATTAAATTTGCCTGTAAAAGATTCCGGAAAATGAAATTCAAGTGGCTGTTGGCTGAAATTTTCATGGCGTTTCAATGCCAGTTCGCTGCCACTTTGCTTCCTGTCCAGCAAATATGAAGACTTAAACCAAAGATTCCTCAGCGGATCAATATCCAGGGTGACTTTCTGATCCCTGCCATTAATAGTAAGTTTACGTTCTTCAACCGGATGTCCGATAATATGATAACGTATTCCGCTCTTATTAAGGAAATCTTCGACAAATTTTTTGTCTTCCACCTGAAGAATAACTCCAGGATTTTCAGTAAACAAATTACAGACAAGATCTTCAGCAAAATCTGACAGGTCAATTTTCAACCCTCCGGTTTTGTTTGCGAAGGTCATTTCAAGCAATGTGGTAACCATTCCTCCGGCAGAGATGTCATGACCCGCAAGCACTTTGTCCTGTGAAATTAATTTCTGAACAGCCTCGAAAGCTTTAACAAAATATGCCGGCTTTTTGACTGTTGGTGCAGCGAGTCCCATTTTATTCATGATTTGGGAGAAGCTGCTTCCGCCCAGGTGGCAATTATCTGAGGAAAAATCAATAAAAATAATGCTGGAATTTTTTACCGGCTTCAAAACGGGTGTCACCGATTTCCGGATATCGGTAACCTCAGCTGCAGCAGAGATAATAACTGTGCCGGGAGCAAGTACCTGATCACCATTTTTGTATTTCTGGGTCATTGAGAGAGAATCCTTGCCAGTAGGGATATTGATTCCCAGT
>DASQZP010000610.1:0-2443 GCA_035638655.1 Bacteroidales bacterium | reverse complement strand
GCTTAAAATTACAGACCGTATTCGATGCTTTAAAAAAGGTGCCCTCCTTTTCAAAGAGGGCACGCTGATTATTTTGGGGTTATTTTGGGGTTTTGCTAACTCCTGATGATATCTTTCAAAAACCACTGATATTATTTTCATCCTTATCAAAAGGAATTAGTTCTTTCCCATTAGAACTTCCATTTGGAACCCCATTTCTATGCTTTTTGTTTTTTGCTCTCTTTACCGACTTATTCATTAAAGCATCCTAATATCTTGGCAACAAAGTTATAGAAACAAAAAATCAACTCCCTAACTCTTATGATTACCATTTTCCAAGGGCAATTTTTTTATTAGCTAATTTTTAAGTCTGAATGTGATAGGAAGAGTAAATCTTACTTTTACTGACTTTCCATTTTTTAAACCGGGAATAAATTTAACTTCTTTAATTCCTGACAATGCCGCCTGGTCGCACCCTCCGCCAATTCCTTTTAACACTTTTGGATTCTCAACATTCCCATTTTCGTCTACAATGAACTGTAAATAAACACGTCCGGATATTCCTGCTTTCCGGGCTATTTCTGGGTATTTAATTTTCTTATATAATGAAGATAGCCCATTTTTAATTTCCGGCATTTTATCCACCACATTGTAAACTTTACCGGAATTCTGGGCATATGCAGTATAAGGACTACTAAACATAAACAGAGATACGATACAGCCCATAAACATAAATGAACTGATGTAGTTTGAAATGTTCATTTTAAATGACATCATAATCACCTTTATTTCTTATATATTTATTTGTCGTTTTTTATAATTATTCATTTGGCTCTTTTGTAAACACATTAATATCTAATACCCTGAATTGGATAAGATTCTGTTTTCGTATTTGATGATTTAAACACCATTCAATGTATGATTACCCATCTCAGAAAATTCCCCCTTACCATTTTGACCATTAACAAAACGGGATATGGGTTTTGTATTTTTTTGAAAATCATTTCCATAATCATTTTGGGAGGTATCGTCAGCATAATCATTAGTATACTGTGTCAGACTTTTTTGTACGTCATTTTCCTCGAACTTTTCGGATCGTCTAACTCCTGCTAAATCTATCAGAGAATCAACAATGTTCATTAGTTCATTGGCCTGCGAAGATAGTTGTTCTGCAGAACTAGCGGATTCCTCGGAACTGGAGGCATTGTTCTGAACATTCCTATCGAGTTCATTCATGACCGAATTCATTTCTTCGATACCTTTCTGCTGTTCGGACGATGCGACTGAAATTTCAATAACCAATGTGTTCACATCATCCACGCTTTTTTTGATCTTCTTCAGGTTCTCTGCCACCTCATTAACAAATTGGGTTCCTCGCTTGGTACTTTCCTGCGAGCTTTCGATAAGCTCAGAAGTATTCTTAGCTGCTTCGGCACTTCGTTGCGCTAAATTACGAACTTCTTCGGCAACCACAGCAAATCCTTTACCTGCTTCACCGGCACGTGCCGCCTCAACTGCCGCATTTAATGCCAGTAGATTCGTCTGGAAAGCGATATCATCAATGGTTTTAATAATCTTTGAAGTTTCCGATGATGAATTTTGAATTTCCTGCATTGCTTCATTCATCCGGTTCATGGCCTCTACCCCCTCCTCGACCTGAGGTTTTGTCTCTTTCATTGCAACCTCAGCTTGTTTCGCATTTTGTGCCGTCTGCTTGGATTGGGCTGATATTTCTTCAAGTGAAGCGGTAGTTTGCTGTAAGCCGGCACCCTGTCCACTGGCATTTTCGGCTAACTCCTGACTCGTTTCACTCATCTGAATAGCCGAATCATTTACTTGTCCGGCCCCGGCAGATAATCGGTTAATTATACTTTCCAGGGTATGAGTTAACGACTCGTTCATAAATAAACCATAGACTATTCCCCCAAGTACTACGACTGCTATCCCAATACCTAAAAACATTATAGCTTTTCTTACCACCGCTTCCGTTAATTTCCCTTGTTCATTGGCTTTGATTTGGGCACTTTTCGCCAAGGATTTAGATTCATTTATGATGGAATTATACGCCTTAATCCTAGCAGCGTCCTGATTATCAACCGTATTCCTAGCCGAAATCATCGCTTTTATAGCCTCAACATTGTCATTCAAAACAGCCAATGCTAAACTCAAACGCATATTTCCCTGTGGATCAGTCACACCTTTGTACAAGTTACCTAAATCGGAACGTAGCGTGTTGAATTTAGTTTCAAGCCCGGCAAGTTTTTCTGTATTATTCAAAGCCTCTGACTGCCAAAGTGCTGTGGTATTCGTTAAAAACCTTTTTGTAATCTGATCCGCTTGAGTCATTCGCTGCTGTGCCTTACGAATAGCTGCCGCGTTCTTAAGATGATTAATATTAGAAGACACAATCGAGATATACTTATTCATACTGTTTACAAAAGCCCCTGTGGAAGAACCAGTATTT
>DASQZP010000609.1:0-4510 GCA_035638655.1 Bacteroidales bacterium | reverse complement strand
ATTAAAGCTTCAGAATCTGTTTGCAACGCCATATTGCGACGGAGATAGTTGTCAATGGCTAACACCTCGTGTCCTTCAGAAGCGAACTTCATTGCAGAGGGCCATCCCAGATATCCATCACCACCAAGTATAATTACGCGCATAATTCAGTAATCTCCTTTTTCTAATCGAGCAGTTTATGCTCATTTAAAAAATTTGAAAGTTCATTTTGACTCATTGGTTTACCATTTCTAGAAGTATATGATTGATCAACCCCAACTTGTTTCATGTTAGGATATTCGTAATTGATGTTGTTATAAATAGCCTGAAAAGCGGGTAATACAACGAAAAATTCCGGCAAGTCGACCGTTCTGCGCGTTTCTTCCTCATTCATTAACTCTTCATACAATTTTTCGCCAGCCTTACTTCCAATTATTTCGATTTCAACATCTTTATCAAATCCATTCCTTTTTGATAGTTCTGTTATCATAGAATGAGCCAAGTCTTCTATTCGAATAATTGGCATTTTGGTAATAAAGACTTCGCCTCCACGTGCAAGAAACACAGATTCCATCACAAGATGGACTGCCTGCTCCAGAGTCATGATAAATCGTGTCATTCGATCATCCGTTAAAGTGACCGGTCCACCGGATTTAATCTGTTTTTTAAATAGAGGAATCACCGATCCTCGTGATCCAAGAACATTACCAAACCGGGTTGATGCGAAAATTGGGCCGGAATTTCTCTGATGAGCATTTGCGGAAGTCATAAGTCGCTCGCCCATAAGTTTTGAGGTTCCCATAACATTTGTAGGATTTACGGCTTTGTCCGAGGAAGTATAGATAACCCGTTTTACTTCATTTGCTTGTGCTGCATCAATAATATTTTGGGTTCCCAGGATATTAGTGTAAACCGCTTCCCGGGGTGATTGTTCACAGAGGATTACGTGTTTAAACGCAGCTGAGTGAAGTATGATATCTACGCCTCTCGAGACATCCCGAACCCGATTCGCATTTCTTAAATCGCATAAATAGAAATGAGTATTATCTTTATTTCTATATTCCTCTTTTACAAAGAATAACTCACTCTCGTTATTATCTATTCCTACAATTTCTGCGGGGTTTCTATTGCTAACCTGACGTAATAATTCACGACCAACCGTCCCGCATACGCCCGTTATAAGGACTCGTTGTCCTTCCCAAGGATTACTTTGCATATCGCAACTCCATTACTTTTTATTTATAAAATTTCATTCGCATTAACATCAGATTCTAATTTGTCAAATCCCTGAAAGAGGTTAATTATATCCTCTAAAGCATCATAAATTGGATATTTTGGTTTCCATCCAATGCTATGAAACTTATTACTTGAAGCTTCATAATTATAGCGAGTTCTGATATCCTGTTCGACATATCTTACCCGAGTTTCGGGTTTATTTGTCTGAATGCGTTCAACTATGTCAAGTACAGTAAAATTCTCGCTAGCTACATTAAATATTGCGTTACTAGTATCCTCTGAATTCAGTATGGAAAAAAGAATAGCATCAGAAGCATCTTTTATTGTGATGAATGGTCTCGTTTGTTTTCCATCACCATACACTGTTAAAGCCCGATTCACCCCAGCATAAAATGCAAGCTTATTCGCTACTGATTCAAAACGCGTAACAGTACTTCGACCACAAAACGTTCCAAATCGTAAAATTGTTGAATTAACCCCACGATTTGTACCTAGTTGAATATATTTTTCACCTTCAAATTTTGATTGCGCATAGGAGCCAAGCGGTTTACATACATCCCCTTCAGTTGCAGTTATACCAGGGCCATAAACTGCGGTATCGCTTGTGTAAATTATTCGTTGAACACCCTTCTCGGCGCAAGCATCCACTAATGCTGCCGTTCCCCATTGATTCACTTGCTGTACCCAACCAGGATTGTTAAAACTTAAGGGGGTATTTACTTTGGCTGCCAGGTGCACTACAACATCCACACCATCGAGTGATCGCCGCAAAGCTGCGGGATCGAGAATATCACCTTCAATAAACTGATACTTACCATCAGGAGGTAAATTCATTATTGCATTGTGCTTTCCACTCTCCATATTATCCAAAATGCGTATGGTTGGAATAGAACCTAATTCATTCTTTAACTCATAAAAGTCGCGAATAAGTTGAGACCCTAAATAACCACACCCTCCGGTAACCAGAATGGTCAAGTTCGAATTATCTACATTATTCACTTGTCATCCTCTGCTTTATAATTATCAAGATGTAAACCACACTCAGTTTTCTCCAAACTCGACCATCGGCCTGCTCTATAATCTTCATCTGAGCCAACCGGCCGTGTGCAGGGAGCACAACCAATACTAAGATATCCCCTGTTCGTCAGGGGGTGTTCTGGAAGATTATATTGCCTACGGTAATCATTTATATCTTTAGCAGTCCAAGTAACCAAGGGACAAATCTTCAGTGTTCCATCCTTTTGCCTCTCAATAACAGGAGTATTTTTACGGTTTTCGGTTTGATCTCTTCTGATGCCACTAATCCATGCATCCAGACTCTGTTTAGCGTTTTGTAAAGGTTCAACTTTATTTATATAGCAGCACAATTCGGGATCAGTGCTATAAAGGTTTTGTTGCACTTGTTTGTGTCCGTCTTCATTATAACGTGATTTTAAATTCCGAACGTTCAAATGAAGCAATTCGATTAACTCATCACGAAATGATAGCGTTTCTGGAAAGTGGTAACCTGTATCCAGAAATAATACCTCCATTTTTGGGGTAAATGCCGAAATCATGTGAAGTAACGGTACACTCTGTGTCTGAAACGAGGAAGTAGACGCAATTTTTGGAGTAAAATTTTCCCAAGCCCATTTCAGGATATACTCGGGAGATCGAGCCTCGAGTTCTTTATTATAGTACTCTATTCGCTCTGCAGTGAATGTATTCATAGATGATTATTGCCGTTTATGGTGTTTAAAATTTTCTGATTCAGGAGAATTGATCCACTTGGTAAATGACTGTGCACTATTATCCTTCTCCGATATAATAGGCTTTTTCACTGGCCATTTTATTCCAAGTTCTTCATCATTCCACAAAATTTCCGATGTGGTTTTAGGATTAAAAATAGCGGTGCATTTGTATTGAACCAATGTATTTTCCCCAAGAGCACAAAACCCAAACGCAAAACCTGGAGGATAATATATGGATTGATTACTATCTGCTTTTAGTTCAATTCCATGCCAATTGCCTAAAGATGGTGAGTTTTTCCGAATATCAACACCAACAAGAAAAGCCTTCCCTTTTAGTACGCTCACAAGTTTTCCCATAGGTGGATCCCATTGAAAATGCAAACCGCGTATCACGTTCTTTCGAGATTTTGATATATTATCTTGGATAAACCGGAATGGCAACCTGAATTCATTAAACACGTCCTGCCGAAAAGTTTCCATAAAGTAACCGCGATTATCTGAATACTTATCGTATTCGATAATTTTTATGCCATTAAGCTTTTCTGCGATTATTTTGAATGACAATTCAATAGCCTTAAATACAGATTACAACCTGAAATGGGGAAGCAGTATAAAATGCTCCGTTTTACACCACTTTCATCTTTCCGGTTACTTTTCCCAGCGGGATCCTTCATCAGCCCCGGAAGAGACTCCTCCCGGAGAAGTCCTCGCGGACCTGCGGAACACGACCTGTCCTGACTTGTCGGGAATGTTCACAAATTAATAACCACAAAAATAAGCATTTTTAAAGCAAAATAATTCTTTAATAAATAAAGTCTTCTGCATTCGAACTGTTCTGAGGTAAGATATTATTCTTCAAGAAACCTAATTAGAATAGTCTTTTATATGCAATACCGTAGTAATTTTATATTGTCTGTGTTTTTACTATCGTTTTGTCTTTTAATTCGTGAATACAAAAGATCTATCCACGGATTGCACAGAGAAATGAAAAACTGCTGTCCACGAATGACACAAATTTTCACTAATTAATAACCACAAAAATAAGAATTTTAAAAGCAGAAGAATGTTTTAATCAAGAAGATCTAATGCTTTCACCCGGTTCTGATAAATGATTAATCTTATACTGTCTGTGTTTTTACTATCGTTTTGTCTTTTAATCCGTGTAATTCGTGGACTATCTTTCTTGTGGACGATTCTTTAAAGTACTATACGTTTGTATTCCAGTGATTTGGCGCCAAAGTTTACCAAGAGTCCGAGTTTGAGGTGTGTTGCTTTCAGATAATTTAAGACTTGTGCTGTATGCTCAGATGTTAATTGTGAGAGAGCCTTCAATTCAATGATGATCTTTTCAAAGCAGATAAAATCGGCGATATATCGTTTCTGTAGAAACTGGTCTTTGTATTGAATGGCGAGAGGCTTTTCTTTTTCGAATGGAATATTATTTTGTTTGAATTCTATTTCCAGTGCTTCCTGATAGACTGGTTCCAGAAACCCCGGCCCAAGTTCAGAATGCACCTCCATACAAGCGCCGATAATTGCATACGACTCCTCTTTGTAGAGTATCT
>DASQZP010000608.1:0-3111 GCA_035638655.1 Bacteroidales bacterium | reverse complement strand
ACGATAAATTGAATACAGGTTCATTATTGACAAACCCATTTTTTATTTCTTCAAAGATGTTTTCGCCATGTTCTGTTGATGTTATAAATATCTGATATTTTACTTCACCTTTTGAAATATTATGTGCACTTATGATCTCGAATGGAGTTTGTATATGTCCTCCTTGTCCTCTGAAATCAGAATTCAGGTTTTTAATCAGATCTCCGGTCTTCTTAATACTTAAAAAATTAAGACGCTGAAAACTTTTCTTTAATGGTGCTAAAACTCTTATTCCAAAGTGGATATGGTCAGATGCCAGTTTTTGATAGTAGGAGTCTTTTGGATAACCTAACGTTGCTGCAACTATTCCCATTAAAGTTGTTCGTGGTGGAATACTAAAACTAAAAGCTGTATTATTGGCATAATATTTCCGAAAATGACCAAATTTACCTTTAATTTTAAAGCATAAAATTTCCATAAGCAAAAGGTATCCCATATAATATTATTTATTAAAGTTCACATCAGGAGATGTTTTTACAATGACTTCATCTATAATATTATCATGATTATTAATCAATTCATTTAATTTAGAAGTATCGAAATTCAAATCAGAAAATTTTCTTACTTTCTTATAAGTTCCACCATCTTTGGGAGTCGCATTAATATAGTTTCGTAAATCGCCCAATTGACCATTTGTAGTTCCGGATTTGTATTTAATCTCAACATACAATTTTGGATACTGATTTAATTTAGACCTTGTGGGGGAAGCGGGTATACTTTCCCAAATAGCATTTCTGAATATTTGAACGTCTTCTTCCTTTAATCCAGTCGTTTGGGCAGCTTGTTTATTGATCGTACCATTAAAGGCTAATAAACTATAGTAAACACGATAATCTTTACCAAATGTACTATTATCATCATTCATAATTGTGACAATAGAATTGGAATCCATTAATTCTACTTCATTAAGAGAATACCCCCAATTCATTTGGATCGGGCCCGTATATGCTTTGGTAAAACCTCCTACAGCAAATGCACTTCCAAACATTCGAATATCTATGAATTTTTCTTTCACAAGATATGCTAAAAGTTCATAATTAATATCTTTATGGGAAAATTTTTTTTCTGTTATTTCTTTCAATACATCATCAACGTTCCCTTTGTGCTTTTCAATTATTTCTTTATAGACATCCAAACCGTCAGAATTAGATTGAAATGCTTTATTGAGATCATTTTCGTCAGAAATGGTTCTCTTTACTACTGCTTTTAATTTAGATTCAACACTGACTTTGGAATTTCCCTCCATATCGACAAATATGACTTCCTTGTCATTGATCGCTTTTAGGTAATCTCGTATAAATCGTTTGACTCTTGTATCGGTTACGAGATTAGTTTTTGTATCATAATCCATTCTGGGTTTATTTTCCTGATCAGGATCACCATTGGGATTACATTTACTCGCTTCATAAACAAAAAGAAAATCTGAAGAATTTTGAATTACGTCTTGAGAATTCATAATTAATTATTTTTAGAATTGGGATCTTGTTTTTTTACAATACCAAATGAATAGCCAGTAAGAATGAAGAAAACAGCTTCCTTGGGATTCATATCCCATTTTTCGAAAGCAAAATATTGACTAAAATGAGAATCATTAAATAAAATATTTTCCGGCTTACCGTATTGTTTAGCCTTTTCAAAGAGATCGACTCTCAGGCGTACAATGTCGTCTCTATCCATACCATTATAATTTATTTTATCAATTACCGTACGTTTTTTATCCTTTTGAAGATAAGTAACGGCATTCAACATTCTGCCTAAAAAGAACATTGCTTTCTGTTTTTCATTGAAATCCATTCTCCTGAAGAAATGATCGATTTTTTCATCAAAATCATTAATTACTTCTTCAGCTGGAATGGATTTTGATTCTTGTTCCATATCAATTAGATTTAATTTTTTAAGTACTTGAAAGAAAGCCAGATATTTAAAAACACTATCACGAATAGCCAACCCGAAATAGTCTTTTCCATATTGTTTCACATTTTTATAACTACCATATCTTCTATAGTAATGACAGAGCATTAACTCACTAAAAAAATCAAATAAAAATTTTCGCTCAATCTTTCTATTTTCCAAAATTGTTTTGATAAGCTGAAGGGCTACATTTTTTTTCTCTTTATCTCGTCTGACTGGTATAAGTTCATAAATTGTATTTAAATTAAATGCCCAAGTCTTTTTATAATTATATTTTACGGATTCCCAATCTACTATTTGGGGCAGTTTTTTAAACTCCCAATCAATATCTACAAAAGCTTTATAGACTCTCTGAAAATGAAATTTACTAATATCTTTAATGTGGTCTAGCGTTTTGAAAAAATTACCATCAGACTCTATTGCTATAAAATCGATCCAATATGCTTGTTCAACCACAACTTCAATATTCTGAGTCAATTCATCTAAAGTTTTAAGGGAAAATAATAAATCAGATTTTGTTTTTAATTTATCCAATCCGATTTCAAAATCTATCTCCTCATTGTGCATAAACTGAGGAATGATAACATGATTAACTCCGGCAATGGTTGTCGTATAATTCTTCAATAGAAATTCAGAGGCTAAATCTAATTTTTCCTGATTTTTTAGACTAACCTGATAATTTTCCGAAAATAATTGTTTATCAAATAATGATGCATAATTCTTAGTTTCTGTAACAAACATTTTATTTAAACTATAACGACTTGAAAGATTCAATGCAGCTACATCATCTTCGACTTCGCCTGAAGCATAACATAGTTTATTTGATCTTTCCACCAGCTGTTGATCCGATTCAAGAAATTTTTTGGCCAGAAATGATTTATAAGACTCTAATTGTGCTATTGGAGTTGGATCTGAAAAACCAAATTTTTCACTTTTTACTGCGGTATAAATTAAAACAACCTTATCACTTTTCTTAAAATCTAATGGTGCTAATAATTTTTTAATAACGAATTTGTTATTTGTAACCGCTTTTTCTATAAAAGTACTTCTAAATGGGAAAATAGCTTGTAGTAATTCATAAAGAATCGAATTTTGGAATTCATTAAATTCTTTGTCTATAGCCTCTATTAATTCTCCGTGTTCCGCATCTTTATTATTCAG
>DASQZP010000607.1:0-2751 GCA_035638655.1 Bacteroidales bacterium | reverse complement strand
ATATTTTTTCAAGTTCGTCACTGGTAAAATAGTCCTCTTTTTGTAATGGTTTTGCTTCGACGGTTTGAATAAGGGTGAAAGGAGTATTCAGAACAATCGACATGTTCTTGGGGTCAGTTACATACTGGCCGGCATTACTAAGTGTAATTGGCCGTGTACTGTGTCTGAAACCACCCCTTGCACCGGCAACAGACAATCCTGAAAACACAGCCAGCATTACCAGGCCAACACCAGAGTATAACAAATTTGATTTTATTTTTGGCGGATTAACTTTTACTTTTAAATATAACCAAACCATTAAAATCATCATCAAAATCCAAAAAACCGTGATTTGCCAGAAGTCGATCAGAAATTTAAAAGTTAACGCCCAGAGATTTTGTTCGTGTTTAAACTGTCCGATAAAATCCATGGTTGTACGTTTCAGTACAAACTTATAATAAGGAATATCAGCGCAGTTGGCCACGAGAGCAATACCATTGGTGATGAAAAAGATATACATCAGGATCCGCTGATAAGTTTTATGGTGTCTGAACTTGAACGGAACCAGGTACAAGAGCACAAACAATATATTTGTATAGACAATGGCGGAGGTATCAAATACCAGTCCTCCTGTGAATATGTGGAAAATTTCATTGAAATCCAATCCACTGAACAAACTATAGTTATATATCAGGAAAGCTGCTCTTGTGAGGGTATACAGCAGGTATACAATTAAAATTCTGTAAATGAGGGATACATAAATATTTCCATCCAGGTAATTTTTTATCTTCTTCATTTCAATACCGTTTATTATGTTGGATGTTAAGACAACGTTAATTTAGAATAAAAAAAACGTGTAAAGGAACTAAATTTAAGATTAAAAAGCCGGGATTTCTGTTCCAAATTCGTTTGTAAAAGTATAATTACGTAATGAATTGGGAGTTAAAACATTCTCTTTATGAAGTAAAACAATATTTTAAGTTCATTATATAAATTTACTCCTACACATTTGGTATAGCCGGATTGGATATTTTTATTTTAATAACTTTGCGCGATTATTTGTTTTACTTTTATTTATGAAAAAATTACCCGTATTTATTTCATGTAACGGTATTAAATTATTGTTAATACTTCTGATATTCAGTACACTAACCAAAAGTGTAAATGGGCAGGTGGATTCTGTTCAAAACCTCAATGATTCAGCAACCGGGAAGGCTGTCAGCTTAAAAACATTAATATTGCCTGGGGCTTTGCTAACAACCGGTACATTGCTAAATCTGGGAGATTTAAAAGAGACCATTCAGCAAGATTTTCCCGGAACAAACACTCATGCTGAAGAATATCTGCAGTATGTGCCTGTTGCAGAATTATACGCTGCTGATCTGGCTGGCATAAAGGCCCGGAACACCGTTTTTGATCAGACAAAATATCTGTTTATTTCTGAATTATTCACCGCGGCCATTGTCCATTTTCTGAAACCAGCAGCAAATGTGACCCGGCCGGATGGCACGGCGCATTCATTTCCTTCCGGACATACTTCCCAGTCATTTGCAAGCGCAACTGTATTGTACCGGGAATTTAACAAAACAGCACCTTTTGTTGCTTACAGTGGTTATTTATTTTCAACCACTACCGGAATTTTACGGATAACAAATAACCGCCACTGGTTACCTGATGTGCTTGCCGGAGCCGGTATTGGTATGGTGGTAACCAATCTGGTATACCATTTTCAGCCTCTGAAAAACTGGCAACCTTTTCATACAAAGCAAACAACATTCTATCCATCCATTGATTACATGAATGGTACCGCCGGTATTGTTATGATTTTCTAAAAAAATTATTACCGCAAAATATGCGAAGAACCTCAAATAAAAAGGTGATCCGGCAAAAGGAATGTATATTTTCCCTAAATTTATGCAATTATTCTGCTTAGCCAACGTTACTAAAGCATCTGTGAACATACGTTAGCTATTTAAATAAAAATTATTATGTCTGTAAAAATTTCTACACTACTGTTATTTAGTGCATTATTTATATTTTCCATTCCTGTTGTTCATGCCCAGAACGATGAGGAAAAACCCTCTCTTGATAACGGGACTATTGAAAGTCAGTTTCAGTATGTATTGGACAAATCAAGTCGCTACGAAGATTACAAAGTAATAAAGCAAGCCTGGATGAACCGGTTGAAAGCACATGTGGCTGATTCATTGGGAAAATTGCATAATGAATTGCAACTTTCTCACCAGATGGTATCTGTTCGTGACGAGAAAATCGATTCTTTGAATGCTGCACTGGAAAAAACACATGCGGATCTTGGTAATGCTGTTAAGGAACGAAACAGTCTCTCCTTTCTGGGACTTAAAATTGATAAGACTGCCTACAATGGTATTATGTGGACATTGGTAGGCATCCTGGCGGGCGGACTGATATTTTTTGTACTTATGTTCAAAAGAAGTAATTATGTAACTGTAAGAACCAGCAAAGATCTGCAGGAAACGAAAGACGAGTTTGAAGATTTCAGGAAACGCGCTCTTCGCCGGGAAGAAGAAATTGTACGCAAGTACCATAATGAACTGAACAAGTATAAGAGCAACAGTCCCAGGTAATTCAGTTTCTTATTGGCATTTAAGGTTTTTCTGAATGGTTTTGCAGGTAATCGATGATTACCTCAGCATCCTGATCAGAAAGATCTTTAAGTTGATATTGTTTCAGGTGTAACCGCATTCGTTTAACAATTGCAGGCCAGTCCTCGGCTTTATGTTGTGTCGGATC
>DASQZP010000606.1:0-4193 GCA_035638655.1 Bacteroidales bacterium | reverse complement strand
CACCAGATTCCTATTGGGTAGCTATGAAATATCTCTATAGTGATGATGATGCAGATACATGGACATTAGGAGATGATGATTTGGATCATGAAATTTATCCTGAAACCAATACAATATTCAATCCATACGGTCATATTATTGATGTGGGAAATAATACTTTATATCAGACATGGTTTGGAGGAATACCAGTACAGGATTCACTTTCAATTTATAGAATGTACTTATACAAGTCTACAGATGGCGGATCATCTTTTACAGAGGTTATTCCAACTAATGATACAAGACAACCATGGGGCGAACCTTCAATGGTTAATCTTGGTGGTGGTTGTTGTCTGATATTGGCAAGAATGAATGATGATATTAATCATTTCAGACAATTCAAAAGTGAAGATAACTGTGCTAACTGGCACGACCAAGGTGCTACTTCATTTGAATCTGGAGCAGGTAGTGTTGGCGCACCTCCTTTTTTATCATTTATTAATTATGAAGGCGTTGGAATTGTTGCATGTTACTATACTATGAGAAACACCAACCCAAGATTATTAAAAGTTGTATTTGGATTGGCTAAAGACCTTTTAGAAAACGGAACAAGTGGCTGGAATAATAATACAAGAGTTGAAATATATAATTACCCTGATGGAATAACTATGTCTGGGTATCAATCCTTTTTTCTTCCAAAAAATCAATATAAGGGCATTGGGATTACTTTTAAAGAGACGGCTTCAAACTCTATTGCCTATCCTGTAATTATTTTTACAAAGATTACCGGCACTGGCACTAGCATGCACGATGTTTTGACTACATTGGGTTTATAATAATAAAGAAATGTTATGAAACAAATACAGCGTTTAATATTGATTTTGCTATTTTTACGGGGTATGACTTTATCTGCTCAAACTCCTGAATGGGAGTGGGCAAGAAGTATAGGCAGTTTTCATAGTGAGTGGATCAGTAATATTACTTCAGATTCTGATGGTAACATATATATTGCTGGTCAAATGGAAATACCTGATAGTATTTTCCCGAATTATTTTATTGCAAAATATTCTGATTCCGGTAATATGATATGGGTAAAAAGTATATATTATGCAGATTATCATAATTTTCGTTTTGTTCAAAAAAATAATTATTTATTTCTTTCAGGTAATTATAATGGTGATACCTTAATTTTCAACAATGATACTATAATTGGTCAACATATTTATATTTCTAAATATAATTTAGAAGGAGATCTTATATGGAAAAAAACTGCAGGTACATATAATTTAAGTGAGGGATATGTAGGTATCTCGGAAATAACTGCTGACAATGCAGGTAATCTTTATATTTTAGGATTTTTTTCGGAAACAGCAGAGCTTACTGTCGGAAGTATTGTACTATCTCCAAATACAACACAATCTTTTTTTGTTGCTAAATACGATTCTAACGGAAATTCGTTATGGGCAAAAACGGTAGGTGGATATGGTACAGGTAGTATTACAACTGATTCCAATTGTAATATTTATATTACAGGATATTTTGAAGGAACTACTACAAACTTTGACAGCATTACTTTATTAAACACAAATTCTGGTTATAGTGATATATTCATTGCTAAATATGATTCCACTGGCAATATAATTTGGGCGAAAAGCGCAGGCGGAACAAGCTGGGATATTTGCAACGATATAGCTTTAGACGATGCAGAGAATATATATATTACTGGATATTTTGAGTCATCAAATATTATATTCGATAACGATACTTTGATAAATTTATATCCAAATTATGGGGAGTTTTTTTTAACCAAATATAGTTCTTCAGGAGATGTATTGTGGGCCAAAAATTCAATTGGAATTAGTCGGGGCAGTAATATTGCAATTGATGTATTTGACAATATATATATTACAGGCACTTTCGGAAAAACAGATTATCCACAAGTTATTTTTGATAGCATAACTTTAACAAATCCTGGAAGAGTATTTATTATTAAATATAATTCTTCAGGAAGCGTAATATGGGCAAAACAAAATCAAGCAGGATATTTTGGCAATAGTGATTCATATATCGAAACAAGTTTAGAAGGGAATATTTACATTACAGGTACTTATATGGATAATTTTATGATATTTGAAAACGATACACTAGTTAATATATCTGGAATCTGCGATCCATTTTCAGGGCTACTATGTGAAGATATTTTTCTCGCTAAACTCTCAAACTCCCCTACCACTATCAATGAAATTAAACCCGATAATTCAATCTTGCTGTACCCGAACCCAGCCGGCAACAAAATATATTTAGATTTCCAGTCCAGTTTTCTCTTATCGCCAGCTATAACTCTTACTCTATACGATATTCACGGCAGGCTACTGATAAAACAGCCTGTTTACAGCGAAAAAACATCGGTTGATATCAGTATGTTGTCAGCAGGGATTTATATTGGAAAAGTCAGTAATGAATCGAAAGTATTAGTATTTAAACTAATCAAACAATAAGAATTAATTGTCAAATAAGTATATTTTTTTACTTGTTTATTTTTTCGGGAATTTTAAATAATCTGCAACCAAGTTAATTTTGTTACTAATGCTTGTACCTAACGGTTCAGCTGTATATACCGTTGCAATGAGACGTACTTTATTAGGGGTATCTGCTTTCGAATTTTTAAGATCCAATTTTTAAATCCGCCTATACATAAATGGAAGCGTATGCAATAGGTATGCTTACAGGCTATCATAATCAGCATAAATCCAGGTGATATCAACTGTTTCCTGCCAATACAGGGGACGAAAAACTTCAAGCTTCCAGCAATCTTCACCCTGCCCGATTTCCAAAAACAACAAAAAACGTCATTAAGTGCATAGCTTACCTGCTAATAGCCCGGCGGGTGTAGTTCAACATAGCCTGTCCCGTTTCACGGGAGACTCCTCGCTGGGTCTAGTCGACCGCTCAGAGTCCTATTTATTGTACGCCGTATTTATCTCATTTTCAAGCTCATTCACTTTATTGGAACTATATTCAATTTCTGTTTTTAATAATTTAATCAGTGCATCTTTGTCAATATTAAATATCTCATTTGTTAGTGTTTTACTTACTGAGATATATGCTTTTTTTCGTGGCTTATTGAAACTATTATAATTATTTTGCCTGTGAAAAACATTTTTGAATATTTCAATCAATCTTTCTCCAACTTGCTCTGGTTTTGAATCAGCATAGTTTTTATGTACTAAGTTTATTTTCATGGCTTTACCTTGGAACTGAAATCCTAGTCTAAAAATCTCTCCATCTACATTAACCTCTGAAATAAGTGTTTGAAATAAAGCCGTCCCTCTTGTTTCACCAATCTCAATAAATTCTATGTTAGCGTCTTTTAAAACAGTCTTTAAGTATGCTTTTTGAAAGATTGTCTCAAGCTGATTTCTTCTAATATAATCCTGAAGTTCATTTTTATATCTTTCCTTTTCGTATTTCTTTTTAGTACCATCTGTAAAAACATTTGCATAATTTCTGTGATTGTCAATAAATTCGTTATAAACACCTGTCAGGTTACCTAATGTTTGAATATATTCTTTGATGAAAACGGTTTCTCTTTTCGATTCATTCCACTCCACATTTTCCAAAGAATCTTTCAATTTCTCAAATGATATGGGAATCCATTCCTGATTCATAGGTTCATCCTTAACTAAAGTAAGAAAGCCAAATTTTCGAGTTTTATTTGCAGCCTCAAACTGGGAAGGAATTGAGTCAAAATATCGAAATGTTTGATTACTATGCTCAGATGATTTTAGTTTGTTCTCAATCAAAAATTGATAGTTATCTGTATCAATAAATAAATCAATCTTGTTCAATTCAGTTTCGACATAAACACTTTGCTCAAATCCAATCTCTCCACTTATATTAAAAAGTTCACTTAAAAACTGTTTTTTTTTGTCAATTGGGAAAACAGAGTCGTTTAAGGATATTATCCATGCCAAAGTCTGTGTATGAATCCTTTCAGAATCTGAAATCATTAATGAATCAAAAAATGTATTCTTCATAATTATCAGTTAGGTATTTCGGTTCTGCAATATGGCGTACAATCGAGTAGAGTAAGATACGAAAAATTCCGTATCTCCACCCTCTCACACCACCGTATCCCGAAAGCTTTCGGGAGTCCGGTATACGGCGGTTCGCTAAACATGGCTAAATCGTTTATAAATATTAGCAGTTGGTAC
>DASQZP010000605.1:0-7015 GCA_035638655.1 Bacteroidales bacterium | reverse complement strand
TCATCTGGAAGTAACAAACCTGATCATCCCTACCTTAAATGACAACCCGGCTGAATTTAAAGAAATGATTGAATGGATCGTGGAGGAACTTGGCCCGGAAACCGTGTTGCATCTTTCACGATATTTTCCCATGAACCGGATGACCCTGGATTCAACGCCTGTTCAAAAATTACTTGAACTCTATGAAATCGCCAATGAAAGATTAAATTATGTATATATGGGCAATACACAGGGGCTGAATGAAGGCAGAAATACATTTTGCCCCGATTGCGGAAATCTGATTGTAGAAAGATTTAGTTACAATATTGAAACAACGGGGTTGACAAAAGAAGGAAAATGCTCCTCATGCGGAAGACAAATTGCTGTAAACCATTAGTAAAAACTTATGCCAGGGAAACTTTATGAATTAATTGGATGAAAACGCTTATAACGGAAGATTTTATCTGCGCAGCGCGGGATTATTACTACCTGCTTGACTCCGGTTATCCGCAAAAATCCGTTTTAAAGCTCGTTTCAGATAAATTTGCCTTGAACAGATACCAGCGTATTCTGCTTTACCGGGGTATTACATCATCTTCAGCAGTAGATCGGCGTCATTCCAAAATCACCCGGGAGCTGAAAAATTCCGTATTGCATATCGATACCTATAATGTACTTTATACCATTTCAAATTACATCCTTGGTAGAACCGTTTTTGTCAGTAATGACGGTTTTCTGAGGGATACAGGAGAGGTTTTCAGAAAACTATCTGCCGGGAAACTTTTTAATCAGGTTATTAGAAGGGCATTGGATTACCTGTCTACTCAGCACCTGGATACAATCCGTTTTTTCATTGACAGTCCGGTTTCTTTTTCAGGACAACTGGCTGCTTTTTTAAATGATACAATTAATAATTACAGCCTGAAGGGAGAAGCAACCACTGTTAAATCACCCGATCACACACTTAAACAAATTAAAAAGGGAGTAATAGCTACCTCTGATTCTGCCATTATGGATCAGACAGGAGGTATGATAACCGATCTTCCCCGGCAGATTATCTCCAATTATTATCAACCCGATTTTATCGATCTTGGCGGGTTGCTTAAAGATATGCAGATACAATCCCGTGACACTGAATGAATCACTCAATGGTTTGCTTACTTTGACAAAAATATGTTTCAGTTATTCATCCGGAAATAATGTTATGATTATTTTTAATAATATTTAGAGTCTGCCAATGAGGTCAAGTATCCGGATCAAAATGTTCGGGAACAAGGCATGTATCGGACAGTATGAACAGACAGGATTTACACAGAGCAAAATCATATATAGTAATTAAACTGAATGCAAAAATGTTAAAAAAATGAAATAGAAAACCCTCAATATTCGTTTAAACAACTGAATACTAAACCAAAAGACCAATTTATAGACAGGTATTCATTAAAATAATTAAAAAATAATAGATAACTTTGTATAAAATTAAGAATACGACATATGGCCTTACCTAGTTTTTTCAGAACATATAAAAACAGGCAGTTTGATTACAAGCCAATCTATTACAACGCAGAGAAGGAAGAATTGCAGGAGCGGATTCGTAGTATTGAGCTTGAAATGGGCATTAAGCATGATGATGATGAGAAAGAAGGTTATAAACCACGTATAGATCGTGGCAGTATCCGGGGCTTTCTAAACAGCAAAAGAAAGGTCAAAAACCGTCAGTCAAATATTCGGTTGTTGATCATTATGATTTTCTTATTATTACTGGCTTATTTCCTGTTTTACACTTAAGATCAATAATTTTTCATGCCTGATATAATACACCTTTTACCCGATTCTGTTGCCAATCAGATTGCGGCCGGAGAAGTAGTACAACGACCGGCGAGTGTTGTCAAAGAACTGGTCGAGAATGCAGTAGATGCAGGCGGCACTTCAATAAAGATAATCCTGAAAGATGCAGGAAAAACTCTGATACAGGTGATTGATAACGGCAGTGGCATGTCGGAAACCGATGCAAGACTTGCTTTTGAGCGCCATGCCACTTCCAAGATCATCAAAGCTGACGATTTATTTGCCATCCAAACCATGGGATTTCGTGGTGAAGCACTGGCTTCTATTGCAGCCATTGCTGAAGTAACACTGAAAACCCGCAGAGTAGAAGATGAAATCGGACTTTCTATAACAATTAATGGCAGTGAATTAACAGATCAGCAACCAGTTAGTTGTCCGGCCGGCAGTAACTTCAGTGTAAGAAGCCTTTTTTTTAACGTACCTGCCCGCAGGAAATTTCTGAAATCGAACACTACCGAACTAAAAAATATTATTCAGGAATTTCAGCGAATGGTGCTGGCCAACCCGGATACAGAATTTTCATTGTCGCATAACGACTCTGAAATCTACCATCTCCCTGCAACCAATATCAGACAACGCATTGTTCATACTTTCAGGAAAAGCATCAACCAGAACCTGATTGACCTGTCGGTAAATACTTCAATTGTCAAAATAAAAGGATACATCGGCAAACCTGAGTTTGCCAAAAAAACAGCAGGAGAACAGTTCTTCTTCGTAAATAAGCGCTACATGAGGCATCCTTATTTCCATCATGCGGTCATGCAGGCATATGAGAAGGTACTTCCTCCGGATTCACTGCCTTCCTATTTCATTTACCTTGAGGTTGATCCTTCTTCCATTGACGTAAATATTCACCCAACCAAGACCGAAATCAAATTTGAAGATGAGCGGTCAATATATCAAATCCTTATAGCAACCGTCCGCGAAGCCATGGGAAGGTTTAATGTTACTCCTTCGCTTGATTTTAACCGGGAAAATGCCATTGAAATTCCGGCACTGGGCAGAGAAACCTCTTTCAAACAACCAGGTATTGAAGTAAACCCGGACTTTAATCCATTTCAGGAAGAGAAGAAACGGATGCCTGGAAGTGTCAGTTCAAACCTGAATAAATCGAATCAGCTAAACTGGGAAAAGTTGTATGCCGGATTTGAAAAAGAATCTGTACCTGATATTAAACCAGAAGATACAACTCCTGCTGACAATAGTTCTTCGCAGGCTACTATGAACCTGGAAAATGCCGGCCAAACACTCAATTTCATACAGATAAAAAACAAATATATCCTCACACCGGTAAAATCAGGGTTGATGGTTATTGACCAGAAAAGAGCGCATGAGCGAATACTTTTTGAAAAATACCTGAAGACACTGGAAGATCATGCAGGTATTGCACAACAAAATTTATATCCACAAACCATCGATCTGGATCCTGCTGATTATATGCTGCTGCTTGAAATTAGTGATGATCTTGTCAGGCTGGGATTCGATATCAGAAATTTTGGCATAAATACTGTCGTGATCCACGGACTCCCCGCTGATCTGCAGAAAACCAATGCTGTTGAAGTGATTGAGACCTTGCTGGAAGAGTATAAAAACAGTCAGACAGAGCCGGGTAAATCTGCCAGAGAAAGAGTGGCACGGTCATTGTCAAAGGCTTCTGCGATAAAATACGGAATGAGTTTAACAAGAGAAGAAATGCGTGAGATTATGGACAAGTTGTTTGCCTGTTCCAATCCCAACTATTCAGCAGACGGGAAACCTGTTCTCACAATTCTTCAGCTTGAAGATATTGAGAAAAACTTTAAATAACAGGAAAGAAACCCTGTAACCGGTCCGGGCATTGATTCACATCATGCCCTACCGGAAAAAATTGCAATTAAACTATGGACGGATATCGTTATAATCCTATGCGGGGAACCCCTCCGGTGGTAAAAAATTTGTTGATCATCAATGCCTTGATGCTGCTGGCAACATGGGTACTGAAGAGTACCTATAATTTTGATCTGACAGATAAACTGGGACTTTTCTATTTCAAATCAGAATATTTCAGGCCATACCAGTTTGTAACCCACATGTTCATGCATGGAGGGATCATGCATTTATTTTTCAATATGTTTGCTTTGTGGATGTTTGGTCGTGTACTGGAAAGTGTCTGGGGAAGCAAACGGTTTTTTATTTATTACATGATCACAGGCCTTGGAGCTGCTGCCCTGCATACATTTGTGAGTTACCTCGAAATCTCGCATATCCAAAATGTGGCAACTGCGCTGATGAACACCCCCACTCCGGATGGATTTGCCGAATTTGTGAAAAAATTCTTTCCGGAATATTACAACCAGATTTACAGCAAGCTGCTCGATGCCTGGTATGCCAATCCTTCTTCCACAGCCCTGGCTCAGCAAGCACAGCAATTTACCAGTCAACTGATCCAAATGCGAATGAACATACCCACCATAGGTGCATCCGGAGCAGTTTTCGGTGTACTGCTGGCATTTGGTATGCTATTCCCGAATACCCGGTTAATGCTGTTGTTCCCGCCTATTCCTATTAAGGCAAAATACTTTGTCATCTTTTACGGGCTGCTGGAACTGTATCTGGGAATCTCACAACCGGGCAGTAATATTGCGCATTTTGCCCATATTGGAGGTATGCTCTTTGGATTTATAATGATCAAGCTCTGGAAAACTGACAGAACAAATTTCTATTGAGGCTGTTATGAAGATAACTGAAAGAAAGATAATCAAACTATGAGTATTATAGATGAAATAAAACATTCCTTTAAAACCGGTACCATGCTGGCCAGACTGATCTATATCAACCTGGCGGTTTTTATCCTGGTAAACCTGGCCTTAATTATCTTTTATCTTTTTAATGTGCCGGGAAAGGAAGTTCAACTAATTCACTGGCTGGCTGTACCTGCTGATGTTTCGAACCTCATCACCCGACCATGGACGCTTATCACCTATATGTTCCTGCATGAAGGATTTTTACATATTCTTTTCAATCTCCTTTGGTTGTATTGGTTTGGAAGGATTTTCCTGTTATATCTGAATGAAAAACAATTGCTCAGCACTTATATTCTTGGCGGACTGGCCGGTGCTGCACTGTATATTATAGCTTTTAATGTTTTCCCTGCCTTTCAACAGGTACTATCTGTTTCTTATGCACTTGGAGCATCAGCTGCAGTACTCGCCATAGTAGTAGCTATTTCGGTATATGTCCCTAATTACGAAATATACCTTATGTTTCTGGGACCGGTTAAACTTAAATATATTGCCCTGGTTACCATTGGCCTCGACATTATCAGCATCGCGGGAACCAATGCAGGCGGACATATAGCTCATTTGGGTGGCGCTGCCTTCGGCTATTTATATATCTCCCGGTACAAACAGGGAAAAGATATGGCAAAAGGGTTCAACAAAACGATCGACAGCCTGGTCACTGTATTCAAACCGCGAAAAAAGCTTAAAGTAACATACAAAAATAATTTCGAACACAAAACACCGCCATCAGATATTGATTACAACAAGCAGAAACATGATCTGCAAGCGGAAATGGACCGTATCCTTGATAAAATTGCAAAATCCGGCTACGAAAGTCTGTCAAAAAAGGAAAAAGACTTCTTATTCAGGATGGACAATAAAAGCTGAGAATTGACTATTGAGATAGACAAAGACAACATTTCTGGCAGTTACCGGGTAATAAACCAGGTATTATTAGAGTTAAGGGTTTATAGTGATTATCAAATTTTGGGAAGGCCTTGAGAAAGTTTGTTAACAAAACGATACTTTACTTAAACATTATTTTCGCTGTACTGTTGCTGCTGGCGTATACATCTGTAGCAATAAGTCCGAAAACAATATGGGTGCTGGCTTTTTTTGGCCTCGCCTACCCCTTTTTGTTGGTTATCAATGTGGTTTTCCTGTTATTCTGGATCTGGAGAAAAAAAAGGTATTTTCTGGTCTCACTGATAGCAATTCTGATTGGCTGGAATCACCTGAATGCCTACATACGATTACCCCTTATACATGAAGGTTCTTCCGGCCAGGAGACAGCACAAAAATTACAACAGCCGGAATTTAATCTGATGTCATTCAATGTCCGGCTTTTTAATGTGTATGACTGGATCAACAAACCCAATATCCCCGCCAAAATAATTGATTTACTAAAAGCCTATAATCCAGGTGTCCTCTGTATTCAGGAATTCTATACTGAAAATGAAGGCAACTTAAACACAAGGAAGGTCTTTGAAAATTACAAAGCACTTCCTTATGCTCATATCAAATATAACAGTACAGGGAAAAAAGCGAAATACGGAATCGCTACTTTCAGTAAGTATCCCATTGTAGCCAAAGGTACCATCCTTTTCAACCATACTTTTAATATCTGTATTTTCACCGATATCGTCATAAGTGGTGATACAGTCAGAATATACAATATCCATTTGCAGTCGAACCGCTTTGTACAGAACAATTATGCATTCATTGACAGCCTGAAATTTAAATACGATGAAAAGCAAATGGAAGAGATCAGGGATATTTCTTCAAGGTTAAAGAATGCATTTATCATGCGAAGCGAACAGGCTGAAATTGTATCGGAACATGCCAAAAAATGCCCATACCCTTATATCATTTGTGGTGATTTTAATGACACACCGGTATCCTTTACTTATCAGACACTTAAGAAAGGACGTCTGGATGCTTTCCGCGAATCAGGAAAGAATGGCACCGGAAAAACATACCGCGGCAGATTTCCGGCCTATCGTATTGACTATATTATATATGACCATAAACTCAGGTCAACCCGCTACAAAAAAATTAAAGTTGCACTTTCAGATCATTATCCCATCATGTGCACTTTTTCAATTGATAACAATCAAAACAGGAAACAAACAGTTAAAAAATAAACTCTTGAGTCTACTCCGAAAAGCCAATACCAGGATTTTCAGCTACTTTTTGCCCCACGCCCTAAAGGGTGAAATAGCTGAAAATCAGCCTCACTTTAGGGTAAAGGGCAAATCCTGATTTTCAGTTTTACTTAATAAAATACATTTCGGAGTGGACTCAACTCTTTTTTAAAACGGAAGCTTGTTCAGTTCAACATTGCCTCCTGAAAGAATTATCCCTGTCTTTTTACCGTTTACATCGATCTTCTTCGCGATTACAGCGGCAAGGGGAACTGCGGATGAAGG
>DASQZP010000604.1:0-2621 GCA_035638655.1 Bacteroidales bacterium | reverse complement strand
ATAATCAAAATTCACCACAGGTCCTTCGTTATATATTGCATTTGCTAAAGTTGTATCAGCATAACATCCTTTATTCCCCACTGTCAGTGTCACGTCAACATATCCGGTATCTGACTGAAGGAAGAAGGATGGATCGGGATTTTCATCGCACGATGAAAAGATAGCCCCTTCAGAGGAATAATGCCAGCTGTCTGCATTGTCGGTGGCCGGTGTCATGTCAGTAAGCTTTACCGGAGTGGAAGCACAGGCACTGGCAGGAGAAACTGTAAAATCCGGATGCGGCTTTTTGCCTGCCCGGATAGTTATCGCATAGGATGTATCCACACATCCTTTTTGATTTTCAATTCTCAATCTTGCCTGGTAAACTCCCTCTGAGTCGTAAACATGAGTCACCTGAGAACCGGTGACATCCTGCTCAATTCCATCACCAAACAAATAGGTCCATTTTAAAATCTGGTCATCCGACCGGCTTTTATCTGTAAATTCTACCTCCAAAGGAATACAGCCCTGGACAGTATCCGGCATAAACAAGGCAGTTGGCTTTTTGATCCTCAAGCTCTTGCTTACCGTACTTTTACATCCGTTACCACTGGTTACCGTCAGTTTGGTAATAAAATAATATTCGGCATCAATGGCATATTTATCAGCGTTGGATGAAACTACATAATCATGAGTCGGATTTTCAAGTGTGGAAGTGGCGCCATCCTGAAACTCCCATTCAAAAGAGGAAGCATCCTGCGAAGTATTATTGAAGCTTACGGTTACCGGCGACTCACAGGAAGATGCCGGATCCATGGTAAATGAAGCAGACGGCTTTTCAACCGCAAAATTCCATTTAATAGTATCGGCGCAATCATATCCGGGAGAAGCAATCAGCATTACCGTATAATCCCCCGGGACTTCGTAAGCATGTACCCCTGAATTATCAGAAACAGAAGTGCCATCACCAAAATTCCAGATACAATACGGAGTACCTGTTGATTCATTGGTGAATGTTACATTGCCGGCACAGATCACTGTCCCGTCTTCAATAAGCTTGCCTGCCTGCTCCAGTTTACCTGCCACTGTTACCTCACTCACCGTATAGGTTGATTGTATGGATGCCTGGCAGCCATAATCACTGTTTACTTTTAGCGAAACATCATAGCTTCCAAAAGCATCATAGGTATGAACGGGATTCTTTTCTGCTGACTGGCTTCCGTCACCAAAATCCCAGGCATAAGTCACAGTGCCCGGACCCGATGAACTATTCTGAAATGTAACATCAACAGGGACGGTGCAACTGGAAGCAGGTACTGCAGCATATTCTGCTATCGGAGGATCGGCCACATCAATAACATTCTCCTGAAGAAGTGTTGAAGCACAGCCATTCCCATCAATCACCCTCAGACTCACATCAAACTTTCCTGCTGTATTGTATGTAAACTGCGCATTTTGCTGATCGGAAATATCACCCGTATGGAAATACCACCGCCATGAAGAAATGGGTGCATCACCTATTGTCGACTGATCGGTGAAATTTACTGAATAAGGGATACACCCTTTGCCGTTGGCAGAAAAACCAGCCTGGGGTTCTTTATATACAATTACTTTTCCGGTACGTGTATCACTGCTTCCTCCTTTGCTCACCGTCAGAGATACAGTATAGGTTCCCGGAGAATTATAGGCTGCATCCGGATTACGGAGAGAAGAAGTATTGCCATTGCCAAAATCCCAGCTATAGCTTAGTGATCCATCAGAAGGCTGACTCAGATCATTAAAATGTACTACCAGTGACGAGCAGGCAATTGAATCATCCATTTGGAAATCAGCAACAACCTGCGACCATGATTTCATGGCTGGCAAACTAAATAAAAGAGTTAGAAACAGGAAGGTTTGTATTTTCATAGCCGGGTTTTATGGTAGTTTTCTCTGAGTCAATATGCTTTATTTATCTGATTGATGTTGGTTTTCCTTATGCTTTAGAATTAATTTTCAGTCTTATACGAAACATTTTTCCCAAAAAAAGGTAAAATGGAGGTAAAAAACTGAAACCAGTTAAACTTAAGTTGAAGAATATGTCTCCTGATCATTTCAGTCGAACTACTCAAAACGTTGATTATTCTTCCCATTTTCATCCTAAATTATTATTGCTGATCATTTTTACGGTAACAACCGGAATTTTGTTCGGACAGGATATTCATTACAGCCTTTTCAATAACAGTCCGTTGTATCTTAATCCCGCCCTCACCGGACATTTCGAAGGTGACTGGAGAGTTGGAATAAATTACAGAAACCAGTGGAGCTCAGTTGCAATTCCCTATAAAACCACTTCAGCAAATTTCGACAAACAGTTTTACGTGTATAACCGCCATATAAGTGCCGGTGCTTTTTTTATCAATGATCTGTCGGGTGATGCAGCGTTGCAGGTAAACAAACTGTATGTGTCTGGCTCTTACCATACTACTGTAAATACACAGAATATTCATATCGGGATACAGCTGGGATATGTCATGAAGAAAGTGGACTACGCCAGTCTTACCTTCCCTGACCAGTTTGACATAAACAGCGGTTCTTATAATTCAGGGCTGCCTACCGGAGAAAATAATGCAGGAGAACATATTGGCTATGTGGATATCAAT
>DASQZP010000603.1:0-3443 GCA_035638655.1 Bacteroidales bacterium | reverse complement strand
CTAATCAAAATTTCATTATTTTTTCTTTCTACTATCATGATATTTACCTTTTTAACAAAAATATAAAATTTTATAGAAAAACAGATAGTCAGCAGAAAATAACTTATTGAACTTTTTCAGGCATTGATTTAACATTCCTGTCCCCGAAGGCCTTCTGGGAGTAGCTAAAAAAGATTGAAGGTGCAACCTTCAATCAGGGGTTGAATAATAAATGGGATTGAATCGGGCCTTTATGAGGTATAAAACCACGAGTCCGGAGACTTATATCTTTGTAAAAGGAAGAAACACGGCAGAGCCACGCATTACAAATGCCTGCCTGACGAAACGCCAGTACAGGCAGGCGCGCCAGTGAATAGGTTCTTTAGTTAGACGCTCAAGCTCTTTAGTTAGTCAGTCAAGCTACTTAGTGGATCAATCAAGCTACTTAATTAGTCAATCAAGCTATTTAGTGAAACATTCAAGCTACTTAGTTAGTCAATCAAGCTACTTAGTTAAACATTCAAGCTACTTAGTTAAACGTTCAAGCTACTTAGTTAAACGTTCAAGCTCTTTAGTGAAACATTCAGGCTCTTTAGTGAAACGTTCAAGCTCTTTAGTGAAACGTTCAAGCTCTTTAGTGAAATGTTCAGGTTCTTTAGTTAGACGCTCAAGCTCTTTAGTTAGTCAGTCAAGCTACTTAGTTAACCAGTCAAGCTACTTAGTGAGATGCTCAAGCTACTTAGTTAATCAGTCAAGCTACTTAGTGAAACGCTCAAGCTCTTTAGTTAAACGTTCATGTTCTCTGGTTAAACATTCAGGCTTTTTAGTGAAACTTCCAATTTCAAACATTCAAACATTCGAGTAACAACCGAATAACTTCTGAATAATCAACAGATCCGATGGCCATTGGATAACAACCGAATCAACAACTGAATAATGCCGCACTTACGGAGCTGTTGTACGTATATTTATATATCTTCTACCATAATGACGTCACTACGTGACTTGAAGTGTTTCCATTTTCAGTTACAGTTTGAGCGGGAAACAACTTCAAACAACTTCAAACGATTTCAAACGATTTCAAACATTCAAACAATATCCTCTACAACTTCTTCATCCTCTATATCCTTTACCTCCTCTACAGCCTCTACAACCTCTTCAACCTCTACAACCTCAATATTAATTCTTCGCCCTCTGATATTGCACCGGCCATTTCATATCAGCATAACCCAGCTCGCGTGCAGCCCGTAGCGGAAAATAAGGGTCCCGCAGCATCTCGCGGGCCATCAGGATCAGGTCGGCCTGACCGGTTGACAGGATGGTTTCCGCCTGGAAAGCTTCTGTGATCATCCCCACTGTGCCGGTTTGGATACCTGCCTCTTTCCTTATTCTTTCCGAGAAAGCAACCTGGTAACCTGGTCCGACCGGGATGCGGGCTCCTTCAATATTGCCACCGGAGGAACAATCGATCAGGTCCACCCCTTTACGTTCCAGAATACCCGCGAGTTTAACAGAATCATCAATGGTCCAGCCTCCTTCTGTCCAGTCACTGGCTGAGATACGCACAAAAAGTGGATATTCGACAGGCCATACTGCACGGATTTCTTCGGTCACCTCCAGTAAAAAGCGAATACGGTTGACAAAACTACCACCATACTGGTCGGTACGGTTGTTACTCAGCGGAGAAAGGAATTCATGGATCAGGTAGCCGTGTGCAGCATGCAGCTCAATTACTTTAAACCCGGCTTTTAACGAACGAACAGCAGCTTCCTTAAATTTCTCTTTTAACTCCTGGATCTCCTGCACTGAAAGCATATGAGGCATACCACTGTTGGTTTCTGAGAATGGTATATCCCCGGGGGCTACAGGCTGCCAGCCTCCTTCATCTTCCTTCTGATAAAGGTTCCCGTTCCAGGGCTGGTTAAATCCGGCTTTACGGCCGGCATGGGCAAGCTGAATACCCGGAACTGAATCGTGACTTTCAATAAATTGCGTAATTCTCTTAAGCTGTTCAATATGTTCATCTTTCCAGATGCCCAGATCAGCAAAGGAAATCCGTCCTTCCGGAGATACAGCAGCCGCTTCGGTAAAAACCAGTCCGGCTCCTCCCACAGCCCGGCTTCCCAGGTGCACCAGGTGCCAGTTGGTTGCAAAACCATCTTCACTCGAATACTGGCACATCGGTGATACGGCCAGCCTGTTCTTAAAAGTTACTTCTCTTATTTTTAAAGGATTGAATAAATGGATCATGTGGGTAAATTTTAATATTATAAATAGCTGTCGAATTATATTCCTGATTTAAAAATTTAGAACTAAAATATTAAATTACAAAGTTCTCATAGCTAGCAATCCAACCCGCTGCCCCTTGGTCCCCTAAAGGGGGTCAGCCCGCGATTTTTAACCGAAATTTCATATAAAAACAGAGCGAAGGCCCCTTTAGGGGTAGGGGCGTGCGATGGATTAATATTTTATTAATACAATAGATGCTCATTATTTATTTTATTTGTTTACCTGATAATACAACTGCACCAAACCTGTTGAAAATACTTTGGAATCAGTCAATTTGAGATTCGTTCGTTTATCAAAATCATGGAACAGTGGCTTTCCTTTGCCAAGCAACAAAGGATGAATCGATATCATCATTTCATCAATGAGATTATGCGTCAGGAATGAAGCAGCCAGCTTCGCACCTCCGAAAAGCCATAAATCTTTCCCGGGTGCCGAAAGAATTTCATGCATGGCCTGATCAGGTGCTGCTTTAATCAGTTCATAGCCTTTCTCCACATTTCTTAAACTGGTTGAAAAAACAATTTTCCTTTTATCGGCAAAAGCATTGGGAAGGTCACGAATCAGCTGTTCATAGCTTATTCTTCCCAACAGGATTGTGTCAATCCTTTCCAGAAAAGAAGTCATCGAATAATCCTGGTCTGTAAGACACCAGTCGATCGCTCCGTTTTCACCTTCAATAAAAAAATCGAGACTGGTACAAAGGCTGAGTACTATTTTTCTGTGATTCATATTTATATTTATCTAAATCATCCCCTCCTCAAACAGTTCAATCATCTCACCGGCAATACTGTAATCCCCCGGGTGAGGCGGCAGATTACCCCGCTCATACCAGCCCAGTTCGGCAATCTCCTCCAGATCAGGGATCAGTTCCTGTGTATCATCTGCTTCTGCGA
The DNA here is from genome assembly GCA_035638655.1 of Bacteroidales bacterium. Taxonomy (GTDB): domain Bacteria; phylum Bacteroidota; class Bacteroidia; order Bacteroidales; family DASQZP01; genus DASQZP01. The sequence continues at coordinate 282 of DASQZP010000603.1, read as the reverse complement.
AATAAGCAACCATAAGCGAAGCAGAATAAGGCCAGGGCTGACTTTTGTAGTACCGCAGATTGCGGATGGTAATACCTGTCTCTTCCTTTACTTCGCGAATAACAGTTTGTTCCAGTGATTCACCCACTTCAACATAACCGGCAATAACTGAATAAAATTTCCCCCTGAATTTGGCATTCTGTGCCATCAATAGCTTATTCCCCGATGTGATGGCCACAATGACGGCCGGAGAGACATTTGGATACACCACTTTTCCGCATGACGGACACACATTTTCCCTGA